>JBBSKE010000216.1:0-6518 GCA_038256595.1 Tepidiformales bacterium
ACCCCGAACTGGAGGTGGCCGACTGGGCCGAGACGCCAGCCTCGTTCTCGCCGCGTTCGAAACCGAAGACGGGCGAACCGGAGGTGGGCTCCCAGGCGACGCCAATGCCCTCCACGAGTTCGCTGCTCGCTTCGGCGACGGACTGGCCGGTGACCAACCCCTTCACTTCGCCAGCGAGATCGACGACGCGCGGGACGTACTTGAGGCCACCATCGGTCACGACATCGACGTAGGCGAGGGCGGTGGCATCCGGGCTGAGCCGCCAATCGCGCGTGGCGCCGGGGCCAAGCACGAGGAACGGGGCGAAATCGCGCAGGAGGGCGGAGCCTTCGCTGCCGATCGCAACTGCGAGCAGTCGGCCCTCGCCATCGAAGCCGACCGGGTAGGCGCCCGAAGCGGCAACTTCGCCAACGACACGCAGTTCGCCCGGCGATACCTGGGCACGCAGGAAGCGCACCGAGGCCAGGGTCGTGTCGGATTGGGTGGTCTGAGTGACGACAGCCGAGGCCGAATCGCTCGCCCAGACGGGCTGCTGGAGCTGGTCTATACCTTCGGCGGCACGAACGCTCTCGCCAGTTTCGAGGTCAATAAAGAGCAGGGCGCCAACCGGGCTCGCGAGCTGGCCGCTATCGGCGACGACGGCAGCCAGGCGCTGGCCATCGGGCGAGACGGCCGCGTAGGAGGTATACCCCTCGATGTGCGGTATGCGCGCGAGTTCGAAGGTCTCGCCGGTTGCCGGGTTGACCGCATCGACGATATCGACGGCGGCATCGGTGCGCACGACGACGGCATAGTTCCCTGCGGGTGCGGCGGCGAAGGCGGTCGATGGGCCGGCCTTGCTGCCGCCGAACATGGCGGTGACCACGGGCAGCACGACCATCAGCGCAGCAAGTCCGCCCGCGAGGTAGAGCCAGGCAGGGCGGCGGCGCGCTTCAGGTCGTTGCTTTGCACGGTGGGGGCTACTCATTCGTCACCCAGCCGAGGAAGCGCGCACCGGGAGCCTCGGCCAGCAGCGCACGCGAGGACGCAGTCACGAGTTCGGTGCTTACGACTGGCGGGTCGAGCGGGTCTTCGCCGGGGACGAGCACGTTCGCGATGAGGGTCTCGCCGTCCGGGGACCATTCAATAGGAATGACGTAGCTCCCCGCGGCGGGCGGCTGTTCGAGCTGGAGCGAGCCGCCAGGCCCGCCGAAATCCGGGGCGACAGCGCCCGGCCGCCAGCTCGCACCGAGTTGCTCGGCTTCGACCTGGAAGGTTTGCACGGACCCGGTCGCAATAACAAAGACGCGGCCGGAGTAGGAGCGATCACCAGCGGGAGAGCCGATGTAGGCGAGGCGCGCGCCGTCGGGGCTGAGACGCCAATCGCGAGTCGCGCCGGCGCTGAGCCGGCCGACCTTCTCCGGGGCCTCACCAGGTTCGGCGGCCCAGAGCCAGGAGCCTGTCTGGTCCACCGTGACGACGAAGAGGCGCTCGCCATTCGGGCTGTAGCCGACGGGCGCCGCGAGCAGGACATCCTCGAAGGTTGCGAGGGTCTCGACGGCGCCGGTCGCGGCCTCCGCGCGGATAATATTGACCATCACACGGCCAGCGGCATCGGGGAGGCTCGATAGCTGGCCCGCCACATGCGCGCCATCCGGCGACCAGGCGAGGGCTGTGAGGAAATCGAACGAGGCGCCGGCAACGGTGATATCACGCCCAGGGACAGTCACGAAGGTGAGCGACGCGCGGGCGCCGGAGTTTCCGGAGACAGTCACGAGACCAAGCGTGTTGCCCTGGGGGTTCGCGCTCCCGCGCGCGTGCAAATTGAAGGCCGTGGGAAACGCGATCAACTGAACGGGCAGCGAGCCGGTCTCGCGCGAGCGGATATAGACGACATCCTGTTTCTCGCCGGGGACGACGAAGGCGACGGAGGTGAGATGACTCGTATCAACCAGATCCTCGGAGAGAGGCGCCTGGACGGTGAGATTTGAACGCGTGGAGATGACGGCCCACGAGCTGACGCCGACGAGAATGGCGACTGCGGCTGCTGCGGCAGGCCCAACAAGCGATGGAATGGCTAACCGGTGCTTCATCCCGGGAACCAGCATAGTGCCACCTCGCACCCGTGGCGTTTCACAGCGTGGAAACGCACTCCCCCACCCGAGAGCCTCGACTCTCCCGAACGGTAACGTATCGGCTCACCTGGCATCCCTTTGATGCCGCCTGGTCCACCCCTGGGCGTCTGATTCGACGATGGAAGCCATGGTGCAACCACCCGCGAGGGCGGTGCATACAGTGCCGGACCGTATCAATGGCCCTTGGTATCGTCAACCATTTCGCAAAGGAACGTAAACAATTCTTTTGCTGATTTCGGGCCACTGATGTCCTAGAAGTTAATACTTCTCAAACATTCTGTAAAAACTTACCGCTTCGGTTGGGATTCGCTTCAACGTCGGGTTAAGTCCCGCTAGGATGCCTGTGGGATGGCTGCCCGCTCTGTTGGGCAGAAATGGTGGTGTCGAAGTTGATGTTGTGGAAAGCAATGGAACAAATCGTATGACGAATTCTCTCAGCCCCCATGGGGCACCTTCCTCCAACCGGATGCGAGCCTGGCGCGGTGCTCGTGCACTCCGGCTGCTGGCGGTTTCTGCAGCCGTTGCGCTCGCAGCCCCGGCAACGCTCGCCTTCGCGAACACGGTTCACACCGTCTCGCCGGGTGAGACCGCATCCGGGATCGCCGACCAGTATGGCGTGTCGCTCGAAAGCATCGCCTCCTACAACGGCATCAAGAACGTCGACTACATCGTCGCCGGGTCCAAGCTCACGATCCCCGGCGGCAGCGGCGGGGACGCCCCTGTCGATGCGGCATCTTCGAGTGCGAACATCCAGTACCGCGTCCGGGCCGGGGACACTCTGAGCCATATCGCGCAGGAGTTTGGCGCGACGATTAAAGAGATTGCCGCCCTCAACGACCTCGACAACGAAAATCACATCGTCGAAGGGCAGATCCTGGTCGTCCCGGCGAACGAATTGCCGGTCGGCCCGACCTCCTACACACCCGGGGATGCTCGCAGCATGCTCCTGGACGCAGCCGTCGAGTTTGGCATCGTCCCGGACCTGGTGCTCGCGCTCGCCTGGCAGGAGAGCGGCTGGCAGATGCACCTCGTGAGCAGCGCTGGCGCCATCGGCATCATGCAGGTGATGCCCGCGACCGCGAACTGGGCGATCGAAGACCTCGGCGTCGAAGATGCGGAGGACTGGCGCACGAACCCGCGCTCGAACATTCGCGTCGGCGCGGCGGTCCTGAGCCAGCTGATCGACCAGGCCGGCGGGAACGGCGACATGGCCCTTTCCTTCTATGTACAGGGCTGGTACAGCGTCGAAAAGAACGGCTGGTTCGACGAAACGCGCAACTACATCGCCAGCATCAACGCCCTCCGCGAGTTGTACCGCTAGCCCGGACCGCTCGCGCCGAGAGTAGGCCCAGAAAAAGCCCTGCACGAACCGCGGGGCTTTTGTTCGTCCCGGAGTGACCACGAGGGTCGGCAGGGGCCAGGCCTGGGTGCTGAGCCACGCTGGCACGCACTCGCTTGGGCGCGAGCGCTACTGTTGGCATCGTGTCAGTAACGCGACCGACGAAGGGAGCGTGACCGCTGGTTCTACTCCTCGAAGAGCTGGAAGAGCACGCCGCCGCTGTCTCGCGGGTGGAGGAAGGTGTGGCGGTGCCAGTCGCTCTCGATGATGCCGCCGAAGGGTTCGATGCCATTCGCGCGGAGCCCCTCGCAGGCCTTGTCGACCGATTCGACCTCGCAGCAGATGTGGTGCATCCCGGTGCGGCGCGTGTCGATGAAGCGCTGGACGAAGCTGTCCGGGCGCGACGGCTGGATCATTTCGAACTGGAGGAGACTGCCGGGAATTGCCATGAGGGCGCCATGGTAGCCCCCGTGCTCGTCCGTCCAGCGCGAAAGCAGCTCCATGCCGAAGACGTTCTCCTGGAAGGCGACCTGGCCATCGAGGTCCGAAACGGCCATCGAGACGTGGTCCACGCGCTTCAGGCCGACCGCGCCACCGTCCGTCGATCGGTCATAGACGGGCGGCGTCTCTTTGGGGACGAAGAGCTGCCAGAGGATGCCGCCGCTGTCCTTCGGATGGACATAGGTGAGCCGCCACTGGCCGTCGTCGCTAACGCCGCCAAAGGGCGTGATGCCGAGACGCACGAGTTCCTCTGCGGCCGCGTCGATATCGTGGACCTCGACCGTTATGTGGTGCAGGCGCGGGCCGCCCTCTTCGAGGAACTTCGTCACGAAGCTCTTCGGACCGAGCGGGGCGATAATCTCGAATTCGATGCCCGTGCCTCGCACCTGGCTGACCGAGCCGTTGAACCCGGTCTTCTCGTTCCCGTTCATCGCGTAGAGCTGTTTGAACCCAAGAAGGTCGGAGAGCCGTTTACTCTGTGCGGCCCAGTCGGCGTGGCCCATGCTGATGTGATCGACGCGCTTGATCGGAATCATTCGGTGCGAGGCTCCTCTTGTTGAACGGCGAAGGATGCATGCCGGCTGGCAGGCGGTCGTAAGCGGGTAGCGGAACGCACGGGAAACCTGCGCTGCTCTCCGCTCGATGTGCGGGTATCCTACGATCCGTGCAGTTTCCGCAGCAAACATCGATTCGCCGGGCCACGGTGCTGGTCAACCCCGTCGCCCGGAGCGTGATGCGCCGCTTCGATGCCCCCGGGGCGATGCGCTTCCTCGCCAACCGGGGCGTCGAAGCCGTGCTCGTCGAGCCGGATTCGACCGTGTACGCCGCGCGCGAGTCGGCTGAGCGGGGCGATGACGTGCTCTTCGTCGTCGGCGGCGATGGCACGATTCGCCAGGCCGCCGAAGGCCTGGCCGGGAGCAAGACGGCGCTCGCGGCCATCCCCGCCGGCACGACCAACGTCTGGGCGAAGGAAGCGGGCATCCCGCACGGCATTCGCACCGCCTTCGAGGCCCACCTCGGCGGGCAGGTCGTGGCGATGGACCTCGGACGGGCGAACGGCGAGCCGTTCCTCCTGATGGCGAGCGCGGGCTGGGACGCGGATGTCGTCTGGCACGTGAACCGGCGGCTGAAGGTGCGCGCCGGCCAACTCGCCTACGTGGCGGCCACCGTGACCGCGTTCCATCGTTTCCGGCGGCACCCAGCACACTTCCGCTCCGGCCTCCTGCAGTGGGACGTGCCGCTGGCGATGGCGGTCGTTTCGAACACGCGGCTTTATGGCGGGCTCGTGCAGCCGTCTCCCGGGGCGACCGCGGTTGATGGCATGCTCGATTTTGCGGCGCTCTGCCCGGTGCGCCCGGGTGATGGGCTGCGGCTCGTCGGCAAGCTCGCCGCTCACCGCCTCGCCGGGGACGTCCGCGCAATCACGGCGCGCCTCACCGAGATAACACTCGAGACGCCCGGCATCCCCTACCAGCTCGACGGCGACGCGACTGGCCACTCGCCGCTGGAGGTCCATATCGACCCGGCGGCGCTGCTCGTTTCGGTGCCGGGAGGCGAACTGCCGCCGATCCTGCGGCCCGGGTAGCGCTTTCGAATGGGTGCAGCGGCCAGCCACGAACCGTGGGCCTGCGGGCAGTCAATGGGTGGCGAATCACCCGACCCCTTGCTTGCGCGCGGGGCTCCGACTGGTCTGGTGTGAGGTCGTGGGTCTCAGCCTCCGGGCAGTGAGAGCGTCGGCTAGTCGTGTGCGCTAGCAGAATTATGCCGAATGGACCCTGGACTTCGCTATCCGGTAGCCAGGGATTGTGGGCCGAATCGACCGTTTTAGAGCCCCGCGCGCAAGCAAGGGGTTGTCGTGATCTGGCGTCAAATCTCCCGCCCGCAGGCCCGCAATGCTGGCATGGTCCTGGTGAATCGCTACGTGACCCGCACATGGCCAGGCGATTGGGTGGCAAATCACGCGACCCTTGCTTGCGAGCGGGGCTTCGACTGATCTGGCGACACCGCTTTCGAATGAAATGCCACCCATAACATGGCTGGGCCCTACACTGGTTCTGTGGACCAGTCCCGTATCCGTAACTTCTGCATCATCGCCCATATCGACCATGGCAAGTCGACCCTCGCCGATCGCATCCTCGAATCCACGGGGACGGTCAGCAAGCGCGAAATGTCGGAGCAGCTGCTTGATTCGATGGACCTTGAGCGCGAAAAGGGCATCACGATCAAGGCGGCCGCCGCGCGCATCAGCTATATCGGCAGCGACGGCATCGAGTACGAATACAACCTGATCGACACGCCCGGCCATGTCGACTTCACGTACGAAGTCTCCCGGAGCCTCGCTGCCTGCGAAGGCGCGCTCCTCGTGGTCGATGCCTCGCAGGGGATCGAAGCGCAGACGCTCGCGAACGTCTATCTCGCGATGAACCTGGACCTCAAGCTCATCCCGGTGCTCAACAAGATCGACCTCCCGCATGCAGACCCCGAGCGCGTCGCGGCGGAACTCGAGCGCGTCATCGGCTTCGACCGCGACGAGATGATTTTCGCCAGCGCAAAAGAGGGGATTG
>JBBSKE010000217.1:0-6510 GCA_038256595.1 Tepidiformales bacterium
CGAGAAAGACGGCATGCCTCCGCCCCCGCCGCCGGCGTAGCGGCGAGGTTCGCTTTCTCCTATTCGCTACGTTTCTCCGAGCCGAAGTTATGGATAGGATGGGCACAATGCGGATATGCTTGCAGACAGCACTTCCTGGCGGTGGTGGCAATGGCCACGCAAACGACTTCCTCACTGCATTCTCACGACGGCCCCGCTGGAGATTCGTGCTGCGCGCTGGTGACCCGCGAAGAGATGCTCCGCCTGCTCGCCGAACGAATATGGACCGCTCGACAGATGTCCGTCGAGGAATATTTTGCTGCTCTGAAAGACGGCACCCTGCAGCGCCGGCCCGTGGACGACGCGATTGCGGTCTTCGCTGGTGAGTACGCCCGAGAGCTCGCGGCAGAGAGCCGAGACTGAAGCCGAGGTTCGTTCCCGGTACCTGAATATTCTGCGGCGAGCTATCCGGTGCATCGATCGCACGGTCGACCCGAGAATCGGCGTGGCGCCGCGTCCCGGGGAAGGTTTCCGTTCACTGGCCTGGACGCAATCGCCAATCGAACTGAGATCCTCGACCAATGTCTCGACATTCCTGCAAGTGGACCAGCTTCTCCAGGTCCAGAGAAATCCCGATTATGCGAGAGAGTTGAAATACCGAACCCTTGCGTACTTCTACAGCGTCTCGGCTACGGCTCACGGAGATCCTTTTCTGTACTGGCACTGGAACCCCTCAGACACAAAGTGGCCGTATCCGCACATGCACGCGTCGATCGTGGGAGATCCCGGAGGCAGAGGTTCCCGGCTGCACATCCCGACCGGACAACGAGTGACCATCGAGCAAGTGATTGGCTTCCTCATCCGGGAGAATCTTGCCACCCCGGCCCTCGACGATTGGGAGGCGGTGCTAGCCGATGGCCAGCGTCGATTCGACGCCTACAAATCGCAGTAGATAGGGTCCTAATCGAGCCGTCAGACCGGCTCGGGCGGGGCGATGGTGGCGCCGGAGACACCGTGGCGGGCGACCGCTTCGGCGACGAATCCGCTCTGCTTCATGTCCTCCACGAAAGCGCGCAGGTAGGCGGCGGCCGCGTCGCCGCGGCTCTTCGGCAGGCCCATCGCCTGGGGGATGACCATGAACCGCTCCGCCAGGAGGCGCAGACCGCCGACTCGCGCCGCATCCGCTTCGACCATCTGGCGCACGCCCGCGGCGACCTCGTACCCGCCTTCGATGAAGGCATCGACAGGGTTGGTGGGAGTGGAGACGCGGACCATCTCGGCCTGCTTGATTTCGCGCGTGAGGAAGAGGTCGTAGGCGCTGGCTTCGCTGACCACCAGGCGAATGCCAGGGACATCGACCTGGGCGTTGCTCACGATCGGCGAATCTTCGCGCACGAGGTAGCAGCCTTCGATGAGCACGTACGGGGCGGTGAAGGCGATCTCGGCGCCGCGAATCGGGTCGATGGCGAAGAAGCCGATATCTGCCTGTTCGCCGGCGACGGCCGCGACCGACTTGCCGGCCGCATCGAAGACGACCAGTTCGACATCAACGCCCAACCGCCGCCCGAACTCGCGCGCGAGGTCTATGGAGATGCCGCCGGGGTTGCCCGCTGCGTCCAGGTTCGTGAGCAACGTGTTGCCCATGTTGATCGAGGCACGGAGGCGGCCTTTCGAGCAGAAAGCGGCAAGGATTTCGGGCGGGACGGGCATGGAGCACCTCGGTGTACAGGTCTGCGGATAGTACACCGGGGCGCCGCATCAAGGCGCCGGCTCAGCCGGAGAAGTCTCGTTCGCCTGACTTCGAAATTCGCATTTGGAACGCCGCCGCCGTAGCGAGGACCACCGTTACCACGCCGAAGACGGCGACATCCGTCTCCTTGCCGCCAAGGTCGTGGTCGATGAAGTGCGTCGCCGTGTGGAAGGCCGAACCAACGGCCGCCCCGGCGAGCGCGGCAAAGAGCGCATCCCCTCGCCGCCAGAGCGCAGCGAGCAACGCCGCGCCGATGCCGAGCTGGAAGGCGCCTATGTCGTGGATGTAGTGCTCGTTGAACGGTTCGTACGGGGCGAGTTGGTCCGCAAACGATTGCGGGTCGAACAGGGCCCAGAGGCCAGGCCCGATGAAGAACAGGGCGCCAACTATGGTAATGACGGTGATGACTTTCGACGCACGCACGCGGAGCCTCCCGGGGAGCCGATCCTTGAGGGCCGGCTCTGTCTCGCGAGTTATAAGCAGATAACTGTCTATTGACAAGCGACCCTATCTGCGTATTCTTTCGGCATGCGACGCAAACCCGGCACGCTCGTGCCGCTCGAAGTTTCCATCCTGTCCGCCGCGGTCACCATGGCCCTCGGCGGCGAACCTGAGTTTCACGGGTACGCCATTGCCCGCGAACTCCGGGAGCACGAAGAGGCGCGGCGGCTCACCGCCCATGGCACCCTCTATCGCGCACTTGAGCGGCTCGAGAAGGCCGGCCTTCTCCTGAGCCGCCTCGAAGACCCTGGTGCTGCGGTCGCCCAACAACGACCCCGGCGGCACCTATACCGCATCACGGCGGCCGGTCAGCAGGCGTTCGAAGCCGAACTCCGGGCCGCGGCCGTCCCTCAGCAGGCAACATTGCGGAGTATGGGGGCCGAATCGTGACCACCAAAGCATTCGTCATCCCCGGGATTGTTCCCGCGTTGACCCGATGGTGGGTCGGGCTTTACTGCGCAGGCACGAGCCAGGCAGTCCGCGAGCGTCGCCACACTGAAATCGAATCCGACCTCTGGGAGCACTACGCCGACCGGACCCAGGAGGGCGCGAGCCCTGCGGCCATCAATACGGAGATGGTCAGCCGGTTGCTCCGGGGTGCTCCCAGCGACATCGCCTGGCGGTTCCAGGTAGAGGGTTTTCAGATGAATATTCACTTCCCAATCGAGCGCGTCATCGGCGTGCTGTTGCTCTTTCTGCTGGTCCCCTTCTTTGCAATCTCGGCCATTAGCGGCTACGACACCCGCCAGGAAGGCTGGCCGGACGCGTTCCAGGGCTACGTCAATAACTCGTCGGGTTCGAGGGAGGTTGCCGCAGCCTTGCATGTCCTGGTCGGGGCGCTCGTGCTCATCGGCGTTTCGCAACTCCTGGCATACGGACTGCGACGAAGCCCTGCGCTCATCGCGGCGGCGGCGGCACTCCTCGCAGCATCTGGGTTCACCATGCTGGTAAATGGCGCCCTGTTCTACGGAATGAGCACGCTGGCGGACGAATTCGCGGCCAACGGCGACACGGGCATCGTCGCTACCGCTCGATCATTTGCGCGGGCCATCGAATTCCTCGGCATCATGAACCTTGGCCTTGTCGCCGGCGGGGTGTGTTTTCTGAGCGTTGCCGTCTACCGGATGGAAGCCGTCCCTCGCTGGACCCTGGTCCTTCCATTAGGCGGCGGCCTCGGGATAATCGGAGCGTTCGCAACAACACCCGTCAGCGACTCGTGGTCCTGGGGATTCCTGCTTATCGGCTGGATATCGATCTCTCTCTGGCTGATTATCTGTGGCCTGTGGCTGTTGCTTGGAGGCAACCGTTCGCCGCAGGCACGGGCACCAGAGCCGAACCCGGCATAGGAGCGTTTCGACTGACACGCCGGGGCTGGCGTCCTTCCCAGGAACCGCCGGCCCCGGTTCGTGCTCACGCTCAGGCGAAGTCGTCCTTCCCTTCGATTGAATACCAGCTGCTCTCCGAGCCGCTCAGCCGCGACTGCAGGAGAGGGGCGTAAGCCGGATCGTGGTAGAAAGCATCGGCCGCTTCCTTTGAGGGCCACTCCAGGATGACCTGCAGCGCCGGCGCCGGCCCACCGCCTTCGAACCGCTCGTGACTCGCAGTGCGGGCAAGGTATTTCCCGCCGTGTTTCTCGACGAGCGGACCAACCGCCGCGAGGTATTCAGGAATCCACTGATCTGTTGTTGGCGTGACCGAAACGAGCGAATAGTGACTCACGGCACTCCCACCTGTGATGATGGACGCCATTCTAATCGCGTATTACACAATTGGAAGAGGGAGACTACAAACGAGTCGAAGGCTAAAACGCCAGTTCGATGCGCCGGAACTGCTCCGTGTAGCGGCCATTTTCGCCGCGCCAGCGCTGCTTTGAAAACGAGACGAAGTCCTCCTGCGCGCCGAACTGCGTGACGTGCGCGGTCAACGCTTCGAGCTTCTGGTCGACTTCGCCCGTGATATCGACATCGACGTTCGGGTGGTTCGTGTTCCAGAGCAGGACTTCGCGCACCTTGTGCGGCTCGAGACCCTCGGCGAGGTGCTCAGGGAAGTTGAGGTGGTCGCGCGCGGTCGGGTAGACGGCATCGAGGACGGCTGTGCCGGTCGCGCGATGGTCCGGGTGGTTGATGAAACTGTCGCGAATGATGATGTCGGTGGGGTCGTGCGTGAGGACGGTCCGGGGCTGAAGGCGACGAAGCTGGCGGACCACCTGTTCGAGCAGGCGCCGGTCGTAGACGAGTTCGCCGTCTTCGTTGTCGAGGAAGTGGACGTCGCGGACGCCCATTCTGCGGCAGGCCTCGCGCTGCTCCTCGCGGCGGAGGGCGATGAGCCGCTCGCGCGTCATCGAGCGGTCGGCCGTGCCCTTCGCGCCGTTCGTAACAATAAGGAAGTCGACATCCCAGCCGGCGCGGGCCTTCTGGATGGCCCAGCCAGCGGCGCCGAAGTCGCCATCATCAGGGTGGGCGGCGATGACGAGGGCGGTGGGTTTCTCACGAATCATTGCCGATACCGTATCACGGATCACGCAGCGATCAGCCACCGCGGGATGCCGGGGCTCCTACTGCCGACCCTCGTCGCACCATCCGCCTGGCGGAGGCTGCTCATGCTCCGGTAGGCCCCAGGGAGGAGTCAGAAGGGCGGTCAACAATCACCCACATGGGTGAATGATGGTTCAGCGTGGCAGGCGACGATAAGTGAGCCCCGGGAATGAACCCGCGGACGCAGAGGAGGCCTGAACCGCCATGACCATTCGAACCTTTCCCGCTTCCCGCGCCGCCCTTCTCTTCCCGCGGCCATCCTTGCCGGCGCGCGTCCAGGCTCGCCTGCCACAATTCGCCATGGACCTCGGAGTGATGCTCGCTGTCTGCTCGGTCTACTTCCTCTTCCGCGGCCTCGCGCCCTCGCGCACCGGATTCGCGATGAATCTGAGCGAAGGCATCGTGCAGTTCGAACGAAGCGCCGGCATCTTCTGGGAGCCGGCCATCCAGGATGCCTCGATTCAGCATCACGCGCTCAAGGAGCTGGCGAACTTCACCTACGCCTACCTCCACTTCCCGGTGCTCGGCGCCGTCGCGATGTGGATCTGGTGGAAGGACCGCACGAGCTACACCTTCGTGCGCAACGTGTTTTTCATCTCGATGGCGATCGGGATGGTGTTCTATTACCTGCTCCCGGCCGCGCCGCCCCGTCTCCTCGCGATGCACGGGATGGACCTCGGCTTCACTGACACCGTCTTTGGCGGCGATACGGCCGTCCACTACGCCCAGCCGTCGTTCATCCTGAACGAATACGCGGCCATCCCGAGCTTCCATTTCGGCTGGATCGCGCTCGCTGCCGCCGCCGTCTGGGCGAACACGGGCAACCGCACAGCCCGCACGGCTGCCGTCGGACTCGCCGTCCTTATGACCTGGGCGATTGTCGCCAGCGCGAACCATTTTTTCGTGGACATGGCGCTCGGTGGCCTGGTCATCGCCGCGAGCTGGCAGATTGCCCGCCGGATCGAACGCCGCGCCGCTCCCCTGGAGCAGACCGGCAAGGTCATCGCCCTTCCCGCCCCAGTGGCCGCCTCGCGCAAGGCCGCATAGCCTCCACGCCGCTCGCCACCGCGCGTGCAAAGAAAGGGCCACCCGGCTGGGTGGCCCTCCCTTTATCGTTGTGTTACCGAAATCCGAGCCCCGACCGGCAGGGAGGGGACATCGAGACGTGACACCAGATCTCCTGCCCGCAATCCCCCGAATCTTGGCCCGGGACAGCCCGCCAGGCACCTGTCGCGCTGGCGGAGCGAAAATGGCGACGAATCGCGACGCCCCCTCGTTCCCATTCGGGGTTTGGACGGGGTGTGACGTGCGCAAGGCAGCACCAGCCCGCTAGTCCACCAGGGCGTCGATAATCTGCTCGATGATTGCGTCCGCTTTCGCGCGCATCTCGTCGTCGTTGGCGTCCTGGATGGGGTGGGGCACAAAGATGCGCCTCACGTCCGGGAGCCCAAGCGCTTTCGATTGCGCATCAGCAGCCGTGACGAACTCCGTCGAGGCGATGAAGACGGCCGGCATTCCCTGGATTTCAAACCATGTCGTGTCGTGCACACTGCACGTTGTGCAGCGTCCTCAGTCGGCCAGGGCTTCGATAACGAAGCCACACTCCTCTGCTATCTGGCGGCGGAGGGCGTCCGGCGCAGGTTTCGTGAAGGTCGGCTTCGCGTAGCGCTTGAATTCGACGCCCGGGAGCCGCTCTTTGAGCCGCATCTCCACCTGGTCGATGAGCACGTTGCCGCGCGGCTTCGA
>JBBSKE010000218.1:0-6445 GCA_038256595.1 Tepidiformales bacterium
GATGTAGGCGATATGGTCGAGTTTGCGGAGGGCGTCCATTGCGAGTTCGCCCAGCCAGGTGGAAGGGATTTCGGCGGCATTTTCGGCCGCAATCTGTGCTTCGATATCGCCGGCGGCCGCTTCTATCTGGGCAACCGCGACGTTGCGCTTGGCGCACGCCTTGCGCAGGCCGGCGAGCAACTTCTCCCGGTTGAAATCCTCCCGGCGGCCATCCTTCTTCACGATCTGCACGGTCGAAAGCTGGACGGCCTCGAAGGTGGAGAAACGTTCGCCACAGGAGATGCACTGGCGCCGGCGGCGGATCCCGTCGTCGGTCGCCCGGGAATCAGTTACCCGGGAATCGCGCGCGTGGCAGTAGGGACAACGCAACTCGACAGAACTCCTCGGAATTGCTAAGGCGTTTACACACCTGCGCGTGTTCCATTGGAAAAGATAGGCGAAACATCGGAAGGAGGCAAGCCGGAAATCCAGATTTAGTCAACACCTAAGGGTCGCCTACTACATATTGTGTCGAGTCTGTGAAGGAACTCGCACGCAACATGCAGCTTATGACGCCGCGAGGGCTCGAATCTCACGGTTTGCACCGGGCCTCATGAGCGTCAATGACTGAGACGAAAGGTCATCTGGCCCGGCCTTAATCTGCGAAAGAGTAGATTGCTCTGGTATCCCTTGCCACGGCGCCGGCCACAATCAATCCAGTTCCGGGGCGTGGCTCCTGGAGTTGATTGGCACTCACTCCCTTACGGTCGCGCTTCTGTTGGCATGAACCTTGGAACGGGGTGGGTGGCGCGCAGCACGCAGCACTTGCTACTCAGCACTCCTCGAAATCGGAAATCTGTTCGCCGTAGTTGGGCGAAACCCCACTACGCCAGCGCATTGCCCGATTCGATACTCGCTATGGAGCCGTCTCGGCCATGCCGGGCGTTCAGCTTGCCGTGGAGGCGAACGCGTGAATTCCCTCAAGTCACTCAGTGTGCGTACGAAGATTATTGGCAGCTTCGTTGTCGTCCTGGCGATGATGTCGCTCGCCATTCTCGTCTCCCTCAGGGCGCTCAGCGACAGTGTCGCCCGCTCCGAAGAACTCAACAACGAGCACCTGGCGGGCATGGCCGAACTCTTCCCCGGCCAGGCTAACCTGCTCATCTCGCGCCAGAACACCATGGAGGCTTTTCTCGCGGACACGCCTGCGGAGGCGGTCGTACTCGCCGGCGAAAGCGAAAAACACCTCGCAAGTGCGCGTGCGCACCTCGTTACCTACCGCGGCATCGCAGCCGATGCAGCAAACATTTCGACGGTCGACGCCATTCTCGATCTGATGGACAGTCTGGCCGAGATCCGGTCTCGGGTGTTCGCCGAAGTTCGCGCAGGGAATATCGACGCCGCCATCGAACTCAACGAGCGCGGCGCGGTTGGTCTCCCGGCCGCAGCGGACCTTGCCAGGCAGATCTCCGGCGAATTCGACGCGCTCATCGATTCCAAGGTTGTCGAAACGGACGAGCTGTACGCGGCCTCCGAAGCGCAGGCCTCCAGCGCCCGGAACACGGCCCTTGCGGCCTCTGCGCTCGCGATAATTCTTGGCCTCGGGATCGCCTACGTCATCGCGCGAAGCATTCGCAATGGCGTGGGCGATGTCGTCTCGCGGCTGACCTCGCTGACCGAAAACTGCGTCACGAACCTCCAGGCGGGCGTCCGCGCGGTCGAACAGGGCGACCTTACCTACAACGTCGAGATTCGCACGCACAAGATCGAAAGGTATGGCCAGGACGAAATCGGTCACGCTGCGGAGACGATCAACCGGATGCTCGACGGCATGACGGCCACGATCGACAGCTACAACGCCATGCGCGGCGGCCTCCGGGAGATGGTACTCGCCGTCCAGGACAACGCCTCGGAAATTCTTCGCTCCTCCGACCAGTTGCGCGAGGCGTCCGAGCAGATGGCCGGCGCAACCGGCCAGATCGCCGGCGCGATCAACGAAGTGACGCGCTCCGCCGTGGCCCTGTCGTCTCTATCCGAAGATTCGGCGCAGGAGATCGAACGCGTCGCTGCCGGCAGCCAGGAACTCGCCGCGACCGCGACTTCGAGCGCGAATTCGGCCGGCGCATCACAGAGCGAAGCAACCTCCATGGGCCGGCGCATCGACGCCGTGTCCGCGGCCTCGCTCAGCGTCTCGGATTCGGCCGAACAGTCCCGCCGCGCCGCCGCAGAGGGTCAGCAATCGGTCGAACAGGCAATCGATTCCATGGACGCCATCGCCGTAGCGGTCGAACGGGCGGCCCGCACGGTCGACCGTCTCGGCGAGTACGGTCAGCAGATCGGCGCAATCGTGAAGGTCATCGACGAGATTGCTGCGCAGACAAACCTGCTCGCGCTCAACGCCGCTATCGAAGCCGCCAGAGCCGGCGACCAGGGCCGGGGCTTCGCCGTCGTCGCCGACAATGTTCGCAGCCTCGCCGAGCGCTCTTCCGCCTCCACGAAGGAGATCGCGGAGCTCATCTCGAAGGTGCAGACGGGCACCCGCGAGGCCGTCGATGCGATGAATCTCGGCGTCCGCGATGTCGAAGCGGGCCGCAAGATCACGGCCAGCGCCGGCCTCGCGCTCGATTCGATCATCGGTTCCGTGGGCAACTCTGCCCTCCAGATGAAGAGCATCGTGGTCGATGTCAACGGACTCGCCGACGCCGCGAACCGGATTATTCGCGCCGCCGAAAGCCTCGTGGTGATGGCCGACGAATCGGCGATCAGCGCCCGCCAGATGGCCGAGAGCACGAGCCGCGTGACCGAGGCGATTCTCCAGGTCTCTGCCACGTCGGAGCAGACCTCCGCCTCGGCCGAGCAGGTCTCTGCCTCGACCGAACAGCTCTCCGCCCAGAGCCAGGAGCTCGCGGCCACGGCTAACTCGATGCGAGATCTCGCCCGCGCGCTCGCCGGCTCGACCGCAAGGTTCCGCACCGCCGCCTGACGCAGTCACGGGATTCACCATCCTGGGCGGGTTGCTGAGGTGGATGCGACACTGCATCCACCTCAGCAACAGCAGGCCTCTGGAGGCTCAGAAGATGAAGGCTGCCCAGTCGGTCGGCACGCCGAGCATGACCTTTCCGGCATCTTCGTACCGGGCGTACGACTTCGAGGTGTGCTGGGTCAGCGTCAGTGCGTCGCGCAGATGGCGTTCCAGCCGGTCGTCGATGAATACGCCGGATGTGCCGGCTGCCTCGTGAATCAAAAGCACCGCCTTCGCTGATGACTCCGCCGCAAAGCAGGCAGCGACCTGGGCGCGAACCTTGATGTCCGTGGAGACGGAGCCGGCCTGGGTGGCCGCGCAGAGTTCGGTCATCGTCACCCGGAGGAACTCGCGGCTGGCATCTACGAGGGCGCGCGCGCTGGCGATGTGGTGCTGGGCGACCGCACGTTCTCGGAGTGGAATGGTTTGGCCGTTCGGCACCTTGGTCGCCGCGATCTCCAGGAATCGGTCGATCGCAGCTGAGGCGACGCCAAGCGAAACCGTTGTCTCGGAGTGCGTGCCGAGGAAGAAGAAGAGGCTGCTGCCGAGGGTCGCGTAGGAGTTCGGCGTGCCGCCAAGGGCGACGCCGACGCGATGGGTGGGTACGAAGACATCGGTCGCAATCACGTCGTTCGAACCGCTGCCGCGCATTCCCATGGTGTTCCAGCTATCGACGATGGTGACATCGCCGGGACGAACCACGGCCGCGAGGATGTTTGGCGCGCCGGAGACCGGGTCGAGCTTCGGCGCCTCGCCCTCCATCTCGATGCTCATGAGGAAGATCCAGTCGGCGCGGTTCACTCCGCTGGCGATCCGTCCCTTGCCGGTCACCCGGTATCCGCCATCGACAGCGTGCGCCGCCATGAGGGGGAAGAACGGCACCGCGAAGATGGTGTCGGCGCCTTTCTCCCGGTAGACCTCGTCCGCGCCGGCTTCTGGCAAGGTTGGCGCCAGTCCTGCTGCCGCGGCGGCGATCTGCAGGCACCAGCCCGCCGCCGAGTCGATCGCCGACACGGCCTCCCAGATGGCATACGCGTCGACTGGAGGCATGTCGTAGCCACCCGCCTTCTCCGGGGCAACGAGCCGGAAGAGCCCGGCGCGGATCATGGCGTCGTACGCCGAAGCTGGCAGCCGGCGTTCGGCTTCGGCCTGGGCCGCGTGTTGTTCGAGGATCGGGCGAATCTCGGAGACTCGCGCGAGGAGTTCCTGGGTGGATGGCCTGTGGATCATGGTTGCGGTGGACATCGGACGTTCCTTTGTGTGCGTTTTGCGGAGTTTGCGTGCGTATACACCGCCTGTCAATACGTTTACGGCGGTTTTGCTATGTTTGCATCCGTTTTTTGGATCTGGCATGATCGGGTGATGGAGCGTCAACCGTCCTCTTCCGCCAGCAGGCCCCCGGCGTTCCTTCGCGCGATCCGGGAGGAAGCCGCCGATCTCGCCCACGAGCTGGGCGACGTACCGATTAACGTCGACATGGAATTCCTCGGGTTTCTTCGCGTGATGAGCAGTTTCGGCGTTTTTCGCTACGGCCCAATCACGATTGCCGTTGCACCGGTCGAGGCAGCCTTCAGGCGCGATTATGAAATCTCCGGCCCGCCCGGCGTGCCCGAAGCAGGACGCGCTTTTGCCGCGACAGGGGCCGATGTCCATGACTTCTTCACCCGCGCCTGGCTGAACGCGCGGGCCAAAGACCACAAGTCAGTCAGCGAGTTGGACTACCTCCTGGCGTTCATGGAGTGCGAATCCGGTCTCCCACGGCGCGTGTTTTCCGAACTCGGGATCTCCCCGGACCAGGTCCGTGCCTTTGCCGAACGGGAGGGCAGCGGCACTCAGGTTGCAGGCGGGACTGAGCGGCTCTACAGCCCCGAGGAAGCTGCGAATTACTTCGGCGTGCGCGTTGAGACCGTGCGATCGTGGATACGGTCCGGTAAGCTGCCGGCGGCGCGGCTCGCGGGGCTCAAATCCATCCGCATCCGCGAGCGCGATCTCGCCGCAGTCCTGGAGCCAATCCAGCCGGGCGACATCCAGGGACACACTGAATCGACGCAGGAGTAACGACATGCCGCTTTTCGCCATCCACCGCACGCTGGACCCAAAAGCAACGCCGCACGAGCGGGAACTCATCGTCGTCCGCTCCGTCGGCTGGATGGACACGCCGTATCGTCCAACATGGCGAAGAACATTCGCCATCCAGAACGACCACCGTTTCGAAACCTGGTGCATGTATGACGGACGGACGGCGGAAGAGGTCGCCCTCTGGAATCGCGAGTGTTCGGTTCCATTCGATGAGGTTCGGCCGGTCGAACAGTGGCGCCGGGATTCGGAACTCTCCGCCGGCGATGGGAACTCCTTCTGCTGGGCAATGGGTCGCCTCCCTGAGGACCGTGAACCGCAGGATTTCCTGCCACTGTTGCAGGAAGCCCCAGGAGACGACGGTGTCCGGCTCCTCAGGCTCTATTGGGACGCGGACCGCCGTTACCTCTACTCCGTGATCGCAACTCCCGGGCCGGAAGCGACGCAACGATTTCTCGCCTCGGCCGGCCTGCCACAGGATGACAGCAGCGATGTCGATCAGGTTCGCCCGACCGACTTCGCGGCGCTGTACGAGAACGTCGGCTTCACCCCATACGACGGCGACGACTAAGAGCTCGTACCCCGCACGGGATTCGTCATCCCGGCCACCTGCCCGCTATAGTGGCCGCCATGCCTGCTTTTGCTCTCCATGGTGGTCATTCCTGGGACGGCCTTGCCGACACCCGCACTGAGGGCGCCGTCGTTACCGATGGCGCCTTTGTCGCGTCGACCGGCAACGATTCCTCCGCCGCGACGGTCATCGATATCTCCGGCTGCACCGTTGTGCCCGGGCTCATCGAAGGCCACGCCCACCTCTGTTTCAACGCCCAGCGGAACTGGCGCGAGGTTTACGACCGCGATTCGCCGGTCAGCATGGCCCTGCGTATGGCCACCTATGGCCGGCGGATGCTCGAGGCCGGGATTACCACTGTGCGCGACCTCGGCGCCCCCACAGACCTTGCCATCGAAGTGCGCGAGGCCTTCGCCGCCAGCCTCGTCCCGGGCCCGGACCTGCTCGTGGCCGGTGCGCCGATTACGACCCTCGGCGGGCACTGCTATTTCATGGGCGGCGAGGCCGACGGCGAACTCGTAGTGCGAAAAGCCGTCCGCAGCCGCATCAAGGCCGGCTGCGACTGGATCAAGATCATGGCCACCGGCGGCAACATGACTCGCGGCACGAACACCTTCGCCGCCCAGTACACGGTCGATGCGCTGCGCGCCTGCATCGAAGAGGCCCATCGGCTGCGCAAGAAGGTGGCGGCTCACTGTCACGGAACGGTCGGCATTCGCGTCGCCGTGGAGGCTGGGGTCGATGCCCTGGAACACTGCTCGTTTACCTCGCCGGACGGGTACGACTATGACCCGGAA
>JBBSKE010000219.1:0-6425 GCA_038256595.1 Tepidiformales bacterium
ATGAGGGTGTCGACGACTCGCTGGATGCTGAAGTCGATCCACTTGCCATAATAGGCGCTGATGATCCCAATGAAAGTGGCGGCAACGGCCGAAATCAGGCCCGCCGCCACCGAGATTCCCAGTGACGTGCGCCCGCCATAGACGATGCGGCTGAAGACATCGCGGCCATACTGGTCGGTGCCGAAGATGTGGTCGGCGGACGGCCCCTTGAGCTGGGCAGCCGTGTCGTTCACGAGCGGGTCGTGGGTCGCGACCAACGGGGCTGCTAGCGAGGCCAGGCAGAGAATCAGCAGCAACGCGCCGCCGGCCGCACCCAACGGCTTCGCTTTCACGAAGCGCAAGAAGGAAGACGCCCGGCTGCGCGGCTGCGGAACATAGCCACCAGGGAGCAGGAGGGTCTCGGCCGTCTGGGCCATCGGTTACTCGCTTTCTCGTGGGCCGGCGACGTTTGAACGACGTCAGGACATGCGGATTCGCGGGTCGAGGTACCCATAGGCGACGTCGATGGCGATGTTCGACAACATCACCCAGGCCCCGACGATCAGGACGATCGCCTGGACGAACGGGTAGTCGCGCAGGTTGACGGACGTAACGAGCAGGTTGCCCATGCCCGGGATGGCGAAAATCTGTTCGAGAACGA
This sequence comes from Tepidiformales bacterium, assembly GCA_038256595.1. Taxonomy (GTDB): domain Bacteria; phylum Chloroflexota; class Dehalococcoidia; order Tepidiformales; family Tepidiformaceae; genus JBBSKE01. The sequence goes on from JBBSKE010000219.1 coordinate 641, forward strand.
CCGCGCCGGTGATTGCCCGGGCGAAAATGAGTCCGACCGAGGTAATCACCGGGATGAGCGCGTTGCGCAGGGCGTGGCGGCCGACGACGGTGAATTCGGCGAGGCCCTTCGCCCGCGCCGTGCGGACATAATCCTCGGAGAGCACTTCGAGCATCATCGTCCGTGTAATTCGGGCGAGGGGCGCCGCTGAGGAGATCGCAATCACCAGCGAAGGCAGCAGGAGTTGCTGCATCGCGCCGATGGGGTTCCCCGAGATCGATTGGTACTGGGTATTCGGCGTCCATTGCCACCAGATGGCAGGCAGCACAATCACCAGTGTCGCGAGCACAAATACTGGCACACTCAGAAACAGCGTGAATGCTCCGCGCAGCACGTAGTCAAGCGGGCTGTCCTGGAACACGCCCGCAATGACACCAATTGGAATCGCGATTGCGACGGTGAGAAAGAGCGACAGGAACATCAGCAGCAATGTCACCGGGAGGCGCGGGCCAATCTGCTTGAACACAGGCTCACCGGTCCAGAGCGACTTTCCGAAGTCTCCCTGTGCGAGGTCGCGCGCGTAGTTCACGAAACTGACCGCGATCGGCTTGTCGAGACCGAGATTCCGCGTCACCGCTTCGCGTTCTTCGTTTGAAGAACCCTGCTCCTGCAACATCAGGTCCACAACATTGCCCGGGATGAGCCGGACCATGAGGACCGTCAGGAACAGGAGCAGGAGCAGGCTCGGCACCATGAACAGGAGCCGCCTCGAGATGTATGAGGCCATCTACCGCACCTCCAATGGCGAACTGAACTAGGCCTGCTGGTACCAGTAGCGCAGGTACTGCCCACCGTAGCCGACACCGGAGGGATTCCAGGTGCCCAGTTGTTCGGCATCGTTTTCCAGGTGGTACTTCGGGTCCACATACCGGACGTCCGGATTGACGTAGAAGTGGACGACCGGGTTCCAATCCTTGAGCAGCTTGTCCTGGAACTCCTTGATCACGGCAGAGCGAGCCGTAGGATCGATGGTCACGAGCGCCTTTTCGAGCAGCGCGTCGGCGGCGGGGTCGGTGAACTTGCCGTAGTTGCGGCTGCCAGTGGTGCTGAACTGCGAGATGAGCTCCAGGGCCTGGTCGGGAAGCGTCGTGATCGTGTAGCTGATAATGTCGAACTCGCCGCGCGCCTGGAGCTGGGCGAAGGCTGCGGTATCGGCCGGGGGCGTCACCGTGATCTTCAGGTTCGGGAGCGCTTGCTCGATCTGGTCCTTCGCGCGCACCGCGTTCTCGAACCATTCGGCGGTGGTCACTTGGCTGCCCGGCAGCATGTTGATGTTGAGGTCTCCAACGCCGGCGGCGGAGAGCAGGGCCTTCGCCTCCGTGATGTTGGCTGCACGCTTTGCCGAGTCGAAGCCGGGGTAGTCCTTCTTGAGGGTCTCGGCACTGAGCGCTTCGGGGAATCCCGGGACGATCGGCCCCGTGAGTGCCCATTGCGCGTCCCCATGACGGGCCTTGGCAAGCGCTTCGCGGTCGATGACGAGCGAGATAGCCTTGCGCACGCGCGGGTCGTCGTACGGCTTCTTGGTGATGTTGAAGCGAATGTGGTACCAGTTCAGGCCGGAGTGTTGTTCGAGGCGCGCGTCCTTGCGCTGGCCATCGAAAATCGGCCGTTCTGCCGCCGTGATGCCCGCGATGTAGACGAGCTGCTTCGCGAGGAAGGCCGAGACCTGGGCCGAACGGTCGTTCGTCGGCTGCAATTCCAGCTTCTTGAAGTGCGGCTGGCCCTTCACGAAGAAGTTCGGGTGCATATCGAACTTCGCGACCTTGTAGTCTTCGAATTCGCGAACGACAAATGGCCCGGTTCCAGAGAGCTCGGACGGGTTGGCGAAGCCCTTCTCCACGGTGTCCTTGGGCATAAAGAGATTGCGGAACTCGGCGAGCCCGGCGAAGAAGCCGCTGTTCGGCTTGCTCATCTTGACCTGCACCGTTGTGGCATCGACCGCGGTCGCGCTGGTCATGCCGGCGAGTGTGGCCGCCCGCTGGTAGCGCGCCTTGTTGTCCGGGTCGAGGGCACCGGTGATGCGCGTCAAGTTGTAGGCGAAGTCCTCGGCCGTGAAGGTGCGGCCGTTCGTCGGCGCCTTGTCGTGCGTCTTGATGTCGGGCTGGATCTTGATGGTCATCTCGAGGCCCTGCGGGTCCACCTGTTCCCAGGAGGCGGCGAGTTCCGGCAGGAGGTCGCCCGTCTTCGCGTGCCGGCGAATCGCGCGGTTGCCGATGATGTGCCAGATGTTCGGGCCGAGTGCCGTGTGGCCGTCGTACTCGCGCGGGAAGAGGCCCCACGGCGAGTAAAACTGCTCGGCGGCGACCGCTGGAATGGGCGGGCCGCTGGGCGCGGGCGTGCCCGATGCCGGTGAGCCGGTGGTCGTCGTTGCGCCGCCGCCGGTTGGCGTGTTGCCGCCACTCGGAGTGTCGTCATCGTCGCCACCGCAGCCGACGAGGCCGAGGGCGCCAACCCCGAGGCCGGCCGTCCCCGAGGCCGAAAGCATCCGCCGGCGGCTCAAGGAGTTGCGCTGGGCCCTGGTTGTCCAGTAGTTCGACATGGTTCCCCTCCTTGTGTCCGGGACATGCACGATGGCCATGTATCGAAACAAACGATCACGGCAATAGATAGATTCTTTTAGTCTGCCCCGAACGATTGAGCGCACGCTATCAGCCACGTCGGACCCCTGCAATAGGGATCGCGCGGGCCGCAATGTAAATTTCTGGGCAAAATCCGCGAGTCGAATGATGCTCGTATATGAGCTCCAGTCAGCGTGCGCGGGCCGCTCTCATCGGGATCGCATTCGCCTGCAATTACTCCCAATAACCATTCGTGAGCGGGCGGGGCTCGCTACTTCCCGAACGTGAAGCCGACGCCAATGACGCCCTGTGCGCCAACTGGCGGGCCGTCTTTTCCGGCGCCCGGGACGGTTTCGCCCTTGAAGGAGATGAACGCCTTGCCATGCTTCGTGTCGGCCGAATAGCTCACGCCGCCGCTCGCGCTGGTCAAGCCACCGGCCACGAACTTCACTTTGCCCTCGGCGTCCAGGCCCTTCACCCCGAAGATATTCGAGCCGGTCACCGAGGCCTGCCCCCCCGGCGAGCCGGTCCCGAGCCCGGTAGCGCCTCCGCTGAACTTGAAGCCGCCGGCGTTGATGCCGATGTCCACGGTCACGTGGCCCTCTTGCGTGACCGTCGTCTTCCCGGAGACGTAAGTGTCTTTATCGCCAACCTTGACGGCGATGATCGCCTTCATGTCGTCTTTCTTGATCTCCGCGCCGGTCTCGAGCCGGAACTTCGAGATATCAATCGCCTGGCCGAGATCCAGCTTCGCCGAGCCGTCCGGGTTCACCTTTACCGACGCCTTAAACTGGATGTCCTTCTCGCCGATGGCGACGTTTGCCTCGGCCGAGCCGCCCTTGTTGTCGCCCTCTCCCGCATAGGCGCCGGCCACTCCCGCGGAGAAGTGCGTGCTCGTGTACTTCAGCGCGAGCCGCGCCTGCTGGACGGTCAGCTGTTGGATTTTGCCAATGTCGAGCTTCCCCTCAGCCGAAAGTCCCTTCGCCAGTTCGACCTTCTTGCTGATCTCCGGGACATCCACGTTCGCGAGATAGGCGATCGCTGCGGCGGCGATGGCAGCCGCTACGACCGTCTCCGGGGACTCTTTCGTGATCGTCAGCAGCCGTTCGCGGAACGCTTTCGCGGCATCGGAGGAAGCGAGCGCGACGGCATCCTTTTTCGCCTGCGCGGAGAGCATCGTCCCCAGCAGTTCGACCTGCGCCTTGGCAACGAAATCCTTCTCGCTCGAGGCATCTTTGACCTGCGCGATGAGCAGATCGACGCCCTTGCCCGCGAGCGTCTTCGCGTGCTCCTTGATCTTGTCCTCGCCCAGCTGTTCGGCGATGAGCTTGTAGATTGGCGCCCAGCCGGGGTCCATACCGCCGGTCGAAGGGTCAGCGGCGGGTGCTGCCTGTCCGGGTGCGGGTGGGCCGGCCGGGGCAGGGTCGCGCTGCACCGTGTTCGCCAGTGAGCGCGATACGGCGCCATTACCGGCGGTGCGCTGGAGTTCGAGCAGGCGAGAGGTGGGCGTGTGTGAGCGAGCAGCGGCCGGTGCTGCCGCCAGCCGCGACGCTCTTGCGTGGGGCGCTGACTCGGTGCGAAGGGCGAACCGCCGCCTGGCCATGCAAGCTCCTACCGCGCGGCTTTGGCGACCGCGACCGGTTGTACGGCGGATAGTAGCACGCCCGTAGGCGGCTCAGGTCTCGAGCGTCGATGCGGGCGGAGTAACATTTGCAATTTTGAGCGCCCAATCGAGCGCGTCGTCGGCTACCTGCTGCCAGCCGGCCTGCGCGAGGGTGAAGTGCGAGCGCTCCGGGTACTCTTTCATCTCGACCGGCGCGCCCGCCTTCGCGTACTTCGCGGCAATTGTCCGGGTCATGCTCATCGGGACGACGTGGTCCTTCCCGCCGGAGATGAGCAATAGCGGTGTGCGCTCCTTCTTGCCCCAATCGACGGCGAGTGCCGCTTTCCGGCTCAGGTTCGCGAGCGCCCCCTGGAAGAGGACGTTCGCAGCCGCCGGGACCGCGTACCGCTGCCAGGCCGCTTTCAATTCCTCGGCCGTCAGCAGGTTGCCGAAGGCGAACTTGAATTGCGCTTCGGTGAAGGGCACTGCCTTGCCGCGGTTCAGCGGATTCTTGAGTACCCCAAACGCCGACTTGATGGTCGAAGCGGGCAACTTGAAGATGCCCTTCGTTTGCGCGCCATCGATCGATACCCCGGCGGCGCCGAGTCCGCGGTCCGCGAGCACGGTCACGAAAGCGCCGCCAAACGAGTGCCCCATCATGATTGGCGGTCGCGGTTCGGCACGGATGATCGCCTCGTAGTGGTCGAGAATCTTCGGGATCGTGAGCGCCGCAATGGGCGCGGGGTCAGCGCGGAGGCTTTCGACGCCCACCTCCAGCCCCGGCCAGGCCGGCGCCAGCACCCGGAACCCGCGCGCGTTGTAGTGCGCCACCCAGTGCTCCCAGCTCAGCGGCGTCATCCAGAGGCCATGGATGAGAATAATCGTGGGGGTGCTGCCTGGCATATCCGGAACTCCCATGGAACGAATGCGTCCCTCTGGAGCAGATTAACCGCTCGGCGTGTCGCTGGTGTTGCTGATTTTTCTGAACGACAGGGTTTGTCCGGTGCCCACTCTGGGATCAACGAGCACCCCCGTCGAATGACCGGCGGGGTAGCAAAGAAGGCTCCATTGATTGATGGAGCCCTCTTTGGAGTTGTACTTCGTAACCACCGAAAGCCCGGGAGGGCTCGCCTGGCTTAGGAGTCGTTCGGTTCGAACGAAGCCGTGAAGATATAGGCGGAGATCGGTCGGTCTGGCGGGTCGTTGCTGTCGGCGTCGGCGTAGGCAGCCTGATTAATCGTGAACACGCACGTCTTTCCGCCGAGATCGATGGTGGGCACGAATGTGAACGTGGTTTGCGGGCCGACGGTTCCCATCCGTGGCGGTTCGATGGCAGTGCCGCCAGAGCCGCAGTTGCTTTGAAGCCACGTTTGCCCCGGAAGCCAGTAAACCGGCTCGCTGAAGGTCACCGAAAAGGTCGTATCGGGCGAGACGTTAACCGCCCCGTTCGCAGGAAACGTGGAGAGCACGTACGGCGCCGCATCAAGGGGGTAAGAGGCGTTGAAGTCGGTGGCCATGTACGACGGCGGGTCGACAGGGTCGAAGTCCCAGACGCTGTCCGCGGCAATGGTGAAGGTGCATGAGC
>JBBSKE010000220.1:0-6420 GCA_038256595.1 Tepidiformales bacterium
CAGCTCATCGGCTTCGGCCTGCTTGCGCCGCTGGCCCTTCGCGCCTTCGACGAGCCAAACGCGCTCTTTTTGATATGCGCGGCGCTGTTCACGGTCGCCGCCGGCCAGGTGGTGTTCATTCGCGGCAAAACGCGCGAAAAGGGCGAACCGGAACCGGAGAAAGTGCGCGACGTTCGCACCGGACGCTGGTGGAAGGCCGGCTGGTCGGAGATGCGGCGCGATTCCGGCGTCATGCGCGCGGCGATGGAACTCACGCTCATCTCGACCTCGGTCATCATCCTTGCTGGCCTCCTTCCCAAGTACATCAGCGAAGAACTGGGCCTGCCGGTCGACATCGGCGCCGTCGTCTTCGTCCCGGCTGCGGTTGGCGTTGCGCTTGGGCTGCGAATTGCGAGCTTTCTCGCCGGACACGCACCGCACGCGGTCATCAGCACCGTCGGCATCGCGAGCTTCTCGGTGATGCTGGCCCTGCTCGCGCTTTCGCGGCAGGCAGCCGATTTCCTTGTGGGCTACGGCGCCTTCGGATGGCTCGACACGGCGGCGGTGGGTTCGCTCGAGCGCGGGGGCATCTTCGCAGCGATAGTCGCCCTCCCCCTGGGCTTTAGCTACGCGGTCGTGGTGGTCGCCGCCCAGACGCTCATCGCCGAACGCGTGCCCCTCCACCGCCAGGGACGCGTGCTGGCCACCCAGGGGGCAATTGCGGCCGTGGCCGCATCGATCCCGGTTATGGCAGCCGGCGCCCTGGCCGACCTCACGAGCGTCTCGACGGTAATGTTCGTGCTCGCGATTGGCATAGGTGTCATCGGCTTTGGCAATCTCCGGAGGTCAGAACCTGCGCCGGCGCCGTTGCCCGAGGAGCACGTCATTGGCCGGTAAGGCGAATCGATTGACTCGCCGATCCAGCGACACCTATCATCGCCCTATGGAGGTGCTGGCATGCGCGAGATGAGCATTGAGAGCATTCGCCTGAGCCTCATGAACTACCAACGGGTGGTTATCCTGCGCGAACGAGATGCGGACCGGTACCTTCCTATATGGATCGGGCCGGCCGAGGCCGAGGCGATCGCGGTGCGCCTCCAGGACGTCGCAGTGGCACGTCCCCTGACCCACGACCTGCTTCGCAACACTATCGAGCAGATGGGCGGCAAAGTCTCCTACATCCTCGTCAATGGCCTCGAAAACGACACGTTCTTCGCGACGATCGTCCTCGACGTCAATGGCCAGACGATGGAGATAGATTCCCGCCCGTCGGACGCGATCGCCCTGGCTGTGCGCGTGGAAGCGCCCATCTTCGCCGAGGAGAGTGTGCTCGAACGGGCCGGCGTGTTGCTGGACGACGAGACCACAGACGGTGATGATACGCACCCAGAAGGCTCCCGCGCAGTTGACCCTGCGGAGCTGGAACGGCTTGGCGCGTTCAAAGATTTCATCGAGGGTCTCGACCTTTCTGACTTCGATTCACCGCGCAAATAGCCAATACGAAGCAACAATGATGGCTGCTTTTTGGCTTGCGCATTTCGTCACAATCTCGGATGATGCGCTCGGTCAAGGAGCCGTTACGCTGGGAGGCGACGGTGCGAGGTTGGGTGGCGCCTACGGCACACCTGATGGGCATCGGGTGGTATTTTGCCACCTGCATCATTGCGGGGCTCCTCATTGGCCGGTGGATCGATGGTAAGTCGGGATTCGACCCCATCTTTACGTTAGGCGGCATCGCCCTCGGACTCGCGGTTGCGCTGGTCGGTGGATACCGGATGCTGATTCCCTTCATCAATCGCTACGGTGGCGATACGACGGAGAGACGCTGAATTGAAGCCTTTGTACATCGTGGTTGGCATCGTTGCGGTCCTCGCGTGGCTCGCCGTAGGTCTCCTGGTCGCGAGCGGCCCGCAGCCGGAAATCATCGTCCCCGCAGAAATCATCACTAAAATTGGCCCGCTCAACATTTCCAACACGTTAATCACGTCTTGGACTGTCATGATCATCCTCATCGTGGTGTCATTTCTGGCGACCCGTTCGATGCATCTGCTCCCTTCCGGCCTCCAGAACTTCTTCGAGGGAGTCATCGGCTTCCTCCTCCAGCAGATGGAGGACATCGTCGGTGAGAAGAAGGCGCGAACCTTCTTCGCCGTCATCGCCACGATCTTTATCTACGTCATCGCGAGCAACTGGTTCGGGCTGCTGCCGTTCTTCAACGCGATTGGCAAGACCGAAGATGTCGGCTACCACATCTGGCACGAACTCTCCGACCCGGAACCACACGACCTCGTGCTCGTGACGGAAGAAAACTTCGAAGAAGGCATTACGCCCCCAATCGGCACCTATCTCGACAACGAAAAGTTCTCCGGCGTCAATATGGACGGCGGCGGCTTCTTCACGGTGAAGCCCGGCGCGAAGGCCGTACACTTCCACGTGCACCGCGGCGAAACGCCAGGCGAGGCCGCAGACCGCTTCGTCGTCTTCCTTGCGCACACGTTCGCCGACTTCAAAGAGTTCGGTGGCGAGGACGTCAATGAGGACGTTATCGATCACCCCTCTCCGGAAGTTGTCGCGGCTGCTGCTGCTGCCCTGGAGGCGAACCCGGACGCTCCGAAGATCGTCTTCGGCGGCGACGACCACTCGGCAAGCGGCGACGAGGAGCACCACGGACTCGCAAGCCCGGTGCTGGGGCAGACCATCGAGGGCTTCGACTACGAAAATAGCCCGAAGCTGATGCTGGTCATCCCGTTCTTCCGCGGCACCTTCTCGGACATCAACAACACGCTCGCGATGGGCATCATCGCCTTCTTCGCCATCGAGTTCTGGGGCTTCCAGGCACTCGGATTTGGCTACCTCAAGAAGTTCTTCAACCTCAACGGTATCAACTCGTTCGTTGGTATCCTTGAGCTGCTCTCTGAATTTATCCGCATCATCTCGTTCGCCTTCCGCCTGTTCGGAAACATCTTCGCAGGCGAGGTGCTCATATTGATGCTGACATTCCTGATGCCATTCCTCTTTGTGGATGTCATCTACATGCTCGAACTGTTCGTAGGCTTCATCCAGGCCTCCGTGTTTGCCCTGCTCACCCTGGTGTTCGCAGGAATGGCAACGGAAGCCCATGGAGAGGACCACGAAGAGCACCATGAGGCGCATGACGGCGCTACGCACGGAACTGCCCAGGCACATTAAGCCTGTTCAGGGTCACAACCAGACTGGCGTCACAGAAAAAGTGGCGCCCACGGAGGGAACACGTTCATGGATATTCTCAGCGTTCTGCCTTTCCTGCTCGTTCTTGATGCTGATGGTGCAAAAGCCATCGGCGCCGGCCTCGCAATGGGTGTCGGTGGTCTTGGGCCTGCCCTCGCAATCGGCATGCTCGTCGGCAAGGCAATGGAAGCCCTCGGCCGCAACCCGGAGGCCCGCGCCTCCATCCAGACGAACATGATTCTCGGCGTCGCGTTCGCGGAAGCAATCGGCATTTACGCCCTTCTTTCCGCCCTCATCATCGCCTTCGTCATCTAGTCTGCGAGAAGGAAACGAGGTAGGGCCATGAATCAGGCTGTTGAAGCGCTTGGTATCAATCTGCCTCAGCTCATCGCGCAGATCGCGAACTTTGTAGTGCTGCTCATCATCCTCAGGCTCACGCTGTATAAGCCGATCCTGAAGATGCTGGACGAGCGCAAAGTGAAGATCGCCGAAGGGCTGAACGCCGCTGAAACGGCGCGTGCCGAGGCGGCAAAAGCCCAGGCCAACATCCAGGGCCAGCTCGATACTGCTCGAAAAGAAGGCCAGGAACTGGTCGCGACCGCCCAGGGCATCGCTGCCCGCATCCAGGCGGAAGCCCGCGACCAGGCCGGCAAGGATCGCGAGGCGGCGCTTGAACGCGCTCGCGCCGAGATCCAGCTGGAACGCGACCGGGCCATTTCCGACCTCCGCCGCGAGTTCGCCGAAATTACGGTGTCCGCAGCGGAAAAAGTCATCAACCAGTCGCTCGACCGGCAGTCCCACCAGCGCATCATTGATGAGACGCTGGCCCAGTCCACCTTTAGTGGGAACTAACTATGGCGGCTGATTCTGCAGCAGCAAAGCGCTACGCGCAGGCGGCATTCGAACTCGCAGTCGAATCCGGGACCATCGCCGAATGGCGAGCAGACCTGGAGGACATTGCCTCGGTGCTGACTGATTCGCAACTTGCGGGTTGGCTTGCCGATCGCAATGTGCCTGTCGAAGAACGCATGAACGCCGTGCAACGAATCCTGGACGTGCAGCCGATGGCGCTGAACCTGGCAAAACTGCTGGTTCAGCGCTTCCGGTCCCGCGACGCCCGCTCTATCGTGACGTCTTTCGCCGCACTGGCGGACACGTACGATGGAATTGTCGATGCACAGGTGACCACCGCCGTCCCAATCGATGGCGACCAGTCTCTTCGTATTGAACAGCAGATATCGTCTGTAATCGGCAAGCGCATCCGCCTGACGACGGCCGTCGATCCCGCGATCCTTGGTGGTCTCGTGATCCGCGTCGGCGATCAGCTCGTGGATGGCAGTGTTCGCAGCCGGCTCAAGACGTTGAAAAAGCAGTTGGAGGGGGCGATCTAACTCGCCCTGAAAGAGGTACGCTTTGGCAGTACGCGCAGACGAAATTGCATCCATTCTGAAGGATCAGATCCGGGGATTCGGCAGCTCGGTTTCGACGACAAACGTCGGTTCCGTGGTCGAAGCCGGTGACGGCGTCGCCCGTATCCATGGGTTGTCGGGCGTCATGTATTCGGAGCTTCTCGAGTTCTCGAACGGTGCCAGCGGCATCGCCCTGAACCTCGAAGAGGACTCCGTTAGCGCCGTTATCCTTGGAAACTACCTCGATATTAAGGAAGGCGACGAAGTTCGCTCGACCGGACGCATCATCGAGATCCCGGTTGGAGACGCGCTCGTTGGCCGCGTTGTGGACCCCCTGGGCCGCCCCATCGATGGCAAGGGCCCAATCCTCACGACTTCGACCCGCCCGGTCGAACGTATTGCGCCCGGCGTGACCCTCCGCAAGAGCGTGAACCAGCCGGTCCAGACGGGTATCACGAGCATCGACGCCATGATCGCCGTTGGCCGAGGCCAGCGCGAACTCATCATTGGCGACCGCTCGACGGGCAAAACGGCCATCGCGCTCGACACGATTATCAACCAGAAGGGCGGCGACCTGACCTGCATCTACGTCGCCATCGGCCAGAAGGCCGGTAAGGTCGCGCAGATTGTTGGTCTCCTCGAAGAGTACGGGGCGATGGAGCACACCATCATCGTTGCCGCGAACGCTTCGGACCCAGCAGCGCTCCAGTACCTCGCGCCCTACGCCGGTTGCGCCATCGGCGAAGAGATCATGGAATCCGGCCGCGACGCGCTTATCGTCTACGACGACCTGAGCAAGCACGCCTGGGCCTACCGCGAAATGTCGCTCCTGCTCCGCCGCCCTCCGGGCCGCGAAGCCTACCCGGGCGACGTCTTCTATCTGCACAGCCGCCTACTTGAGCGCGCTGCAAAGCTCGAAGCCGGCGGCTCGCTCACGGCGCTCCCGATTATTGAAACGCAGGCGAACGACGTCTCGGCCTACATTCCGACGAACGTTATTTCGATTACCGACGGCCAGATCTTCCTCGAATCCGACCTTTTCAACGCGGGTGTCCGCCCGGCCATCAACATCGGCATCTCGGTGAGTCGCGTGGGTTCGTCCGCGCAGACGAAAGCGATGAAGACGGTGTCTGGTTCGCTCAAGCTTGACCTTGCGCAGTACCGCTCGCTCCAGGCGTTCGCCCAGTTCGGGACGAGCGACCTCGACGCAGCGACCCGCCGTCAGCTCGAACGCGGCCAGCGCGCGACGGAACTGCTGAAGCAGCCCCAGTTCGCACCGCTGAGCCTCTCCGAAGAAGTGGCCGTCGTGTTCGCCCTCAACCAGGGCCTTCTCGACGAAATCCCGGTTGGCAAGATTCGCGATTTCCAGGCTGAGCTGCGCAAGTTCCTTGCCAGCAACCACCCGGAACTCATGACTCGCATCGCGACCGAACGGGCCCTGAACCCGGAGATCGAAGACGGCCTGCGCAAGGCTGTCGCCTCCTTCAAGCAGACCGTCCCGTTCTAGGACGTTGAAACCCGGGCGCGGCGGCCAACGCCGCGCCAACCGGAAAGTGATGTAGCCGATGCCAACTGTTCGACAGCTCAAGCGACGCATCACCAGCGTCAAGAACACGACAAAGATCACCAACGCGCTCCAGCTCGTGGCCGCATCGAAGATGCGCCGCGCCCAGGACCGTGCGGCACAGTCCCGCCCCTACGCCGAGAAGGTGCGACTCATTCTCGCCGGTCTCGCGTCCGAAGGGCAGGATGAAGGCAATGACGAGGGCGGCCCGTCGTTCCTCGTCCAGCGCCCAGTGCAGACCATCGCCGTACTCCACATCAC
>JBBSKE010000221.1:0-6419 GCA_038256595.1 Tepidiformales bacterium
AAGCAGGCCGAAGCCGATGAGCTGGGCGACGGCTCCTACTGCCTGGTTTAGGGCGTTCGTCCGCGAAAGTTCGTCTTTGGCGACGATGGTGAGGGTCAGGGGGCCCTCCGGGGCGGTTGCGAACTGTCCACCGAGCGAAAGCAGGGCCGCCACGGCGAAATAGGAGGCCACTCCCGGCTCGGTCGATGCGAAATAGGCGCAGACGCCCGCACGAAAAAGGTTCGCCAGCACCATAATCGGGCGCTTCGGGAAGGCATCGGCGATCGCGCCCGCGACGAGCCCGCCAAGGGTCGCAGGCAGCACGAGGACGAGCACGAGGAGGCTGCTCGTGAACGCTTTGCCGGTCTCTTCGACAACGAGCAGGACGAGCGCAAAGTTCGCCGCGTTCTGGGCGAGGCGGGAGGTGAACCGCGAGAAGAGCAGCATCCGGAAGGGCCGGCGCTGAAGCAGCGGCAGCGGCGCCTCAACTCGCGGGACTAACACGCTGCTTCATCCGCGATTCGAACCGCCGGCGGTCGAGCATGACGGCGCGCTGGCAGCCGAGGCACTCCATGCCGATATCCGCGCCGGTCCGCGTAATCCGCCACTCCCAGCTGCCGCAGGGGTGCTGGCGGCGCATCCGGAACACCTCTCCGACTTCGACCGCGGTAATCATGCATGGACCGGGATAGACGCGGACACTGCGCGCATCTCGTCGCGAAGCTGGCGTGCGGCGTTGCCCGCTGCCTCGGCGAAATCGCTCTCGCTCGAAGCGTAGATAATCGCCCGGGTCGAACTGACGACGATGGAGCCGTAGCCACCGCCGGCTGCGCGGATGACGTCGGTCGCATCGCCGCCCTGGGCGCCGACGCCGGGGACGAGCAGAGTAGCGCCGGGGACGAGTTCGCGCACGCGCCGCAATTCCGCCGGTGCAGTCGCGCCGACCACGAGGCCCACGTTCGGCGACCACGATGTCCCGGCCAGGGCCATGGTCTCGAAGAGTTGCAGGCCGTCGTCGAGGTGGCGCTCCTGGAACTCAGAGGACGATTTATTCGAGGTTCGGCAGAGCACGTAGACGCCGCGGTCGGCGTAGGAAGTGAAGGGCGCGACCGCGTCGATGCCCTGGTAGGCGTTCACGGTCACGGCATCGAAGTTCCAGACTTCGAAGAGGGCGCGGGCGTAGGCCTCGGCGGTATTGCCGATGTCCCCGCGCTTGGCGTCGCCGATGACCGGGATGCCGCGCGGGATGGCGTCGAGCGTCTGTTCGAGCGCGCGAAGACCGGGGATGCCCCATTGCTCGTAGAAGGCGAAGTTCGGCTTGTAGCAGGCAACGAATGGCGCCGTGGCTGCGATAATCTCGCGGTTGTAGGCGGCAACATCTTCGACTTTGTGGCGCTTGAAATCCGGGTCGAGGCCGACGCAGACCAGCGAATCGACTTCTGCGGAGCGGGCTGCCAGGCGTTCCCTGTAACCAGTCATATCACTGCTTCTCCTGTTCGATTCCAGATGCCCAGGCCCTCGCAGACCTCGCGGAAGCGGTCGCGGTCGCCGCTGACGATGACATCGAGGCCTCCACGAGCGTGGACCGGCGCGCGCAAATCGTGTTCGCCGAGCACCGCGACGACCCGCCGGGCGACTGGCTCGCTCGTGTCGACCAGCGTAATGCCGGGAAATTCGGCGCGGATGTCGGCTTCGAGAAAGTTGAAGTGGGTGCAGCCAAGGACAACGGTATCGGCCCCGGCCCGGATTTCGCCCCCGAGAGCGTTTCGCACGGCCGCCCGGGATACTTCGGTGCCAACAAGGCCCTGCTCGACGATTGGCGCGAGCGAGTCGTCGTGGACGGCGCGGATGGTTGCCCCGCGGCCGAATTCGTCCACAACCTTGCCGAAGAGGCCCCCGTCGAGCGTCCCGGAGGTCGCGAGGATGGCCACGCGGCGGGATTTCGAGAGCGAGGCAGCCGGCTTCACGCCCGGAACCATGCCCACAAATGGTCCGGGGTAGATTTCGCGCAGGTCGGCGATGGCGGCAGCAGAAGCGGTGTTGCAGGCCACGACGATCATCTTCACGTCGGCTTCGAGGAGGCGATGCGTGATGGCGAAGGCGCGCTTTCGCACCTCGGCTGCCGAGCGCGGTCCATAGGGAAAATATGCCGTGTCTGCGAAATAGACGACGCGCTCGTTGGGGGCGAGTTCGCGGAATGCGCGATACACGCTCAGGCCACCGACCCCGGAATCGAACATGCCAACGGGACGCGCATCCATCGAAAAGCAGGATACCAGATGCCTGCACGGGGCGAATCACGCATCCTTGGCGGATGACCAGTTGGATCGATGTCGCCGTTCTCCCTTCCGAAGTCGCGGATATGCCCGCCGATTGCTACGTGGTCATCGATGTGCTGCGGGCAACGACCACCATCGCCACACTCTTTGCAGGCGGGCTCGCAGACCTGGTGGTGACGAGCCGGATCGAAGTCGCCCGGGACCTGGCCGCACGTGACCGCCGGCTCCTTTTCGGCGAGGTGCACGGCCTGCGGCCGGAAGGTTTTGATTATGGAAACTCGCCGGTCGACGCGCGCGAGGCTGATGTCGCCGGCCGAGGCGCCGTGCTCTTTACGACGAATGGGACGCTGACCATCTGCCAGGTTGCGGCGATGGGGCCCTGCCTCGCCGGTTCTGTGGCGAACATTTCCGCCATTGCGAATGCCATCATGGGGCACGACCGGGTGGTGCTTGTCTGCGCGGGTAATGCCGCTGGGCGGAGGTTCTCGCAGGAGGATTTCGCCACTGCCGGGATGCTTTCGCGCGCCGTCCTCCGCCGTTCTCCCGCCGCCGAACTCGGTGACGCCGCCAGCATCGCGATGACCGTCTCCTCGGGGTATGACGACTGGCTGCGGGTCGGCCTGCCACAACAAACAGCCGCCAGCCCAAAGCTCATCGGCGGCTCCGAACATGCCCGCCGGGTCATCGAACTCGGCCTGGCAGCGGACGTGCAGTTCGCGATGCAACCCGACACCTCGGACGCCGTGCCGCGCGTGGTCGGATTCGGCGACGGCTGGGCTCGTCTCGGAGCCAGCTGAACTACTTCTCGCGCAGCCGCTTTCGCTCGCGCCACTCTGCCTCGAGCCGTTCGAGTTCGCCCTCGGGTACCTCGCGCCCGGCGTATCGGGCGTCGACGAATACCTGGGTTATGTCGTCCGTGACCTGCGTGTGGAACTTGTCGGCGAGGACGGGCGCGAACTCGCGAGGCGTCTCCGAGGGCTGCCGCTGGCGGCCTTCGTGCTCCGCCTCGTCGAGGACATCGCGGTAGAGCCTCCCGACATGGTCCTCGCTGCGGTTCCGCTGCTCGCCCCGTTTTCGCCCGAAGCCCCGCAGGAGCGAGCGCAGGTCGTCCATGACTGAGCCCGAGCCGCTCGCCATCGCATCGACCTCGCGGGCCCGGGAGGAGCGCTTGCGGAGCGCCCAGAACAGTAAAATCGGCCCGCCGACGAGCACGAGGAAGAGCAGGAACGCCAGCGAACGGGCACCGAACGCCAGCGTCTTCTGTGCCGTCGAGGGGTCGTCCTTTTCGCCGTTTGCCTCGGTCGCGCCTTGCAAGCCCTGCATCGTTATCTCTGGGAAGCCCTGTCCGCCGAGCAGGAAGTTGATGATCTTGGAGATCAGCCAGGCGGGCGGCGTCAGGATCAACGCGAAGATGAAGCCGATTGCGTCGCTCAGCGGCGGCCCGATGATTGGCCCAATAACGCCAAAGACGAGCCCGAAGATGAGCACAGAGACCGCTGTGACGCCGACGATGCCGCCGAGGAGCATCCCGGTGACGCCGCCAGCGCGGGCGTCGCCAATGGTCGCGCCGCTCATCGCGAGCTGCGACATGGCGAGGGCGAGGACGCCAAATGCGTAGAACCCGGCCGCGCCGCGCGCGACTTCGCCCACGCGCTCCGAGGGCGCCCCGAGCAGCACGAGCAGCGTCGCCATGCCGAATCCGGCGGCGAGCGTCCGGGGCAGCGTCTCGAGGTCCACTTCCGAGTTCGCGCGGTAGCTGGCGCGCGCCCAGGTCCCCGCGACAAGCATCGACGAGAGCAGGATCGGCCCGGCGAGGTCGCGGCTGGTCGGTTCGTTGTTGAGGAAGTCGAACACCCAACCCACGTCCCAGAGCTTCAGGTCGCCCGCGAATTCGACCCGGAGCACGCCGTAAACGACGGCGTAGGCAACGACGACGAGCATCGCGAATGCTGCCTTGCCCCTGAGGTTGAAGAAGCTCGCGGCGCCCGGCAGCGAATACGCCGTCAGGCCGATGAGGATGAAGCCAACCGCGGGGATTGCGCTGTTCTGACGCGAATAGCCGGTCGCGAACAGCTCAGCGATCGCATAGAAGATGAACGACTCGGCGATCACCGAGGCGACAATGGCGATGATCGCGATCATTGGGCCGCCCCGGCCCAGGAGTTGTTGCGAGCGGCCGTGAAGATGGGCACGCCGAAGAGCAGGCTCGTATCCGCCCGCTCGGACGTGATCAGCGCGCTGACCTTGTGGCCCTCGGCGGCGAGGCGATTAACCGCGGCCGCGAGGTCCGGCGGGATGAACGACGCGACCGTGACGATGGTCGAGCCCGAGGGAATGCGGCTGGATTCGCGGCTGATCGATTGCGCGAGGTCGCCCATGGTCAGCGGCTGGATGACCGCCAGCGCTTCGAGCACGCGAGTCAACTGGTCACGCGAACGGGACGGGGGCAGGCGAATCGGCCGGTCGGCCTCTGGGAACGAGCCATTGGCGAGAATGCCCACCGCGAACCGGTGCTCCGACGCCCAGACCGCGACCGACGCAGACACGGAGATCGTCTGCTCGAGGTCGTCCTTAAGGTAGCCCTCCCAGGAGTGGGCCATGGTGTCGATATTGACGAGCAGGTAGAGCTGCTGCGTCGCCGACGGTTCGTAGAGCCGCGATTGCAGTTCGCCCGTGCGCGCCGTGGCTTTCCAGTCGATCCGCTTGAGGGGGTCGCCGGGGCGGTATTCTCGCAGGCCGGCGAGTCGCAGCGGGTCTTCGAAGAGGCGGTTTCGGCCCTTCCGTTCGCCCATTGGCCGGTCGGATTCGAGGCCAAACTCCTCCATCGAGAGGACGCGCGGGAAGACCGTGACGTGCAAAGCATCCTCGTCCACCTTCGACTTCGGGAAGATACCGAGGATGTCGGCCGACTTGACGCTGCCCGGCCCGATGAGGTGGTAGCCGCGCTCGCGTGCTTCGAGCTTGAAGGTCCAGTGGTGGTCCTGGTACCAGCCGAGCGCGCCGCGGCGGACGATGAAACTCGAGCCGGGCACGGCTGATGATGCGAGCAGTTCGCCATCGACCATGAAGGTATCGGCGAGGGCGAGCCGCCACTCGTACCAGGGCATCGGCAGGATCTTGCTGTTCTTCAGCGTGACCGAGAGGTTGATAGTCTCGCCGAGGAAGACGCGCCGGTCGTTTGTCGTGCGTTCGAAGACGACCCGGTCGAACAGGTGCCGCCCCCAGAGGCGCGCGCCGCCACCGATGAGCACGATGACGAAGCCGACCGCCATGATTGCCGGCTCGGCAACGCCGTAGCCCACGAAGATGAGCAGGCCACCTACGGCGAGCCAGGCGTCGCGGAAGGGCACCGGGTCAGGCCTCGACCGGGACGGGGATGCGCTGAATCAGCTCCGCGAGCACGGTATCGGCATCGCGGCCACGGAGGCGGGATTGGCTCGAAAGAATCAGTCGGTGGGCGAGCACGTGCGGCGCCATCGTCTTCACATCGTCCGGGAGGACGAAATCGCGGCCGGCGATGGCTGCGGCGGCGCGGGCAGCACGGAAGAGCGCGAGACTGGCGCGCGGGCTGGCGCCGAGTTCGAATGACGGCTCTTCGCGCGTCGCCCGGACAAGGCGAACGACGTAGCGCCGGACCGAGGCGTCCACGTGCAGGGTCGAGAGCGCCTTCGTGATGCGCACGAGTTCGCTCGCCTCGACCACAGGGACCACTGCATCCATGGGGTTGCCGCCTTCGAAACGCGAGAGGATCTCGTCCTCGCCGTCTTCGTCCGGGTAGCCGAGTTTCAGGCGCACGAGGAAGCGGTCGAGCTGGGCCTCCGGCAGGGGGATGGTGCCTTCGAGTGCGACCGGATTCTGGGTCGCCATCACGCGGAACGGCCGGGGGAGGGCGACGGTCACGCCTTCGACGGTCAGCTGGCGCTCCTCCATCGCTTCGAGCAGGGCCGCCTGGGTGCGCGGCGTGGCACGGTTAATTTCGTCCGCGAGCACGACCTGGGAGACGAGCGGGCCGGCGCGGAAGGCGAATTCGCCGGTCTTCTGGTTGTAGTAGTTGAGGCCCGTGATGTCCGAGGGCATGAGGTCCGGCGTGAACTGGATGCGGTGGAATTCGCAGCCGAGGGAGCGCGCGATCGCCTTCGCCATCGTCGTCTTGCCGATGCC
>JBBSKE010000222.1:0-6414 GCA_038256595.1 Tepidiformales bacterium
CGAACCAGCGAATTGCGTCCGTCTAGAGTGCCACAGCCGCCACGAGCATCGCGCGCAGGGCCGCGAGGTTCCGTTCGAAGCCGATTGGGTCGTCTTCGAGCAGCTCCACATCCGCTGCGGGCAGGCCCATCTCGGCGAGCGAGTCGATCATCTGGCCCGTGATGTGGTAGTCCTCCCACTCCTCGATGTGCTCGTAACCGGCTGCCGATGCGTACGTTTCGGCGAGTGCCGAGGCTCCCCCGGCGCCATTGTCCTCGACGACGCCCGCGAACCCGTGGAAGCTCAGCGTCATGGCAGGCTGGAGGTCGTTTAGGAACCAGAAGAGTGCCGCCGTCTCCGGTTCGGAGAGCGGCGCTGTGCCCGCGAACACCTCTTCGCCGCTGTGGACGGCGAACTCCGACCAGTCTGCAGATGGCCAGTTGCGGTTCAGATCGACGCCGCGTGCGTTCACGCGCAGGTCCAGTTCGAGGCCGTCCGGGTTCACGACCGGTACGAAGACGAGTGTCACTTCGCTCATCGGGCGGTCCAAACGGAACGAACCCAGGAGCTCCTCCACCACTTCCACCGAGTCGAGTTCGGTGCCAGTGTGCAGCCCGCCAATGACGGCAACGACCAGCGGACCACTGCCGACGAAAAACGCGTCGATTGCGCGCCCCTGCAGGGAGTAGCCGATGGTTTCGCTGCGCACCCCGGCGAGGCTCCCTGCGAGTTCGTGGAAGGCGACGGCCGCTTTCTCGGTCGTCGCTGGAACAGCGCTTTCGCCGCCGCGCGACGTCCAGGCGCCGAAGACAATGACCGCGACCGCGCAGACCGTGGCCATTGCGGCGAATCGCTGGACGCGCGGATCCTGTGTCCAGGGGCGTCGGGTTCTGCGGCCTACCGTATTCACAGGCCTGACGGTAGGGAGCGCAGATTGGAAGTTCGTGAGAGGAACGTAACCACACTGAAAAATTGCGCTTCTTGACGTAAAGATTGCGGCGAATCGAGCCGCAACCGTTACCGCGCATTTCCCTAACCGGGCGAGCGGACACGCCATGGTCGGGTTATCGGGCCGGTGCAGCCTCGTCGAGCATGCGTCGAAGGGTCACGAGGAGCGTCTCGGCGGTGTACGGCTTCGAGAGGAATTGACGCACCCCGGCCTGCGTGGCGCGCGCATCCATCGCGTTCGTGCCGAGGCCGCTCGCCGCGATAATCGGCAAATCCGGGTTCATCCGCCGGAGCACCGTGATCGTCGCGAGGCCGTCCATCACTGGCATCATCATGTCGGTGATCACCGCCCGGATATTTGCACGTTCGACCGCGTAGGTGGCAATCGCAGACGCGCCGTCCGAGGCCACGGTGACGCGATAGCCGAACGCTTCGAGCGTCTGGCGCGTGATTTCGAGGACCGCGATCTCGTCGTCAATCACCAGAATGCCTTCGCCGTTGCCGCGCGGAAGGAGGACGGACGGGCGGCCCGCAGCCTCTTCGCTGGTCGCAACATCTTCGGTCGCCGGGAGGTAGACCCGGAACTTGGAGCCCTTGCCCGGCTCGCTGTAGACGCGGATGAACCCGGAATGGCTCTTCACGATTGCGAGCGATGTGGAAAGGCCGAGGCCCGTGCCCTTGCCGATCTCCTTGGTCGTGAAAAACGGGTCGAAAATGCGCTCTATCGTGCGCGCGTCCATCCCCGCGCCGTTGTCTTCGACTTCGAGGACGACGTACGGCCCCGAACTCGCCTCCTGCTGCATCCCTGCGAAGTAGTCATCGAGGTGGACGTTCTCGGCGCGGATGCTGAGGGTGCCGACCGTCTGCATGGCATCGCGTGCGTTCACGCAGAGGTTGATGAGCACCTGGTGGAGCTGCGTCGGGTCGCCTTCCACAGCCCATAGACCCTCTGGCGTCTCCACCTGCACGACGACCGTTTTCAGGAAGGTATCGCGCGCGACACTCGCGACATCTGCGATCAGCTGCGTCATATTCACCGGGATGCGTTGGCCATCGACGCCGCGGGCGAACGAAAGCACCTGACGGATCATATCCGCGCCCTTTTTCGCGCTCTGGAGAACGTTCGCGAGGGTCTGCTGGCGCCCTGGGTCCTCTTCGTCCATTTCGAGGAGGGCGACCGACATCATGATCGGTGTGAGCACATTGTTGAGGTCGTGGGCGATGCCACCGGCGAGCGTGCCAATTGCCTCCATCCGCTGGGCGCGAAGGAACTGTTGCTCAAGTTTCTTCCGCTCGGTGATGTCCGTGTTAATCGAAAGGATGGCCGACGGTTCGCCGTCTTCGCCAACGAGGAGCGACCAGCGCGTCTGCACGACCACCTCATCGCCAGCCTTCGTCACGTGCTGCAATTCGCCGGTCCACGCTCCGTTGGCCATCAGCGCTGTGTGTGCCTGGTCGAACTTTGTCGAATCGCGGTAGATCAGCTCTTTCCCGACTTTGCCGATGGCTTCATTCGCCAGCCAGCCGTAGAGCATTTCCGCGCCCTTGTTCCAGTACGTAATCGTGCCGGATAGGTCGCGGACGAGGATCGCGTCGCGTGCCTGGTTGAGGAGTTCCGCCTGCTCGCGAATGGTGCGTTGGGCCGCGTACCGTTCGCTGATGTCGGTTATGCCGCCGAGCATCCGAATCGCTACCCCCTGCTCATTGCGGATGATGCTCGCCCGATCCGCGACGCGGACATATTCGCCGTTCGATTTCTTGAAGCGGTACTCGTGTGACCATTCGGTGGCGCTGCCGTTGACCGCATTCCAGATAGTCGTGGCGATGGAGAGCTTGTCGTCCGGGTGGACGTTCTCCATCCAGCGATTGCCTGGTCCGGTGAAATCCGACGCCGAGTGGCCGAAGAGCGTTTCGATCCCGTCACTCCACCAGGCGTGGTCCTCCAGGATGTCCCAGTCCCAGAGGGCGTCGGCGGTCGCCCGGGCAATGGCTCGGAAGCGCTCTTCGCTCTCGAGGATGTTCTTCGCCGATTCGCGTTCGAGCGTGACATCGCGCACGTAGATGGTGGCACCTTCTTCCGATGGGAAGGCGCGCACTTCGAGCCACGATAGGCCGGGCGGGAAGTACAGGGTGAGCGCACCTCCTACCCCCTCGAACATGGTCCGCTGATAAATGTCCTGGACGGGCGTGCCCTCGAATTCGGGGAACTCGCGCCACATATTCTTGCCAATCAGCTCCCTGGCATCCCGGCCGACGAGTGTCCCGAGCTGCGTGTTGGCGTAGGTGATTGTCCATTCCCGGTCCATGTTGATGAAGCCGTCACTGATGCTTTCGAGCATCGACGACAGGCCATCGGCCAGCCGCGAAGCCTGGCTGCGCGCCTCGACCATCTCGTGAACATCGACACCCGCGCCATACCAGCCCGAGATCACGCCGTGTTCATCGCGCACCGGGACAGCGTTGATCTTCTGCCAGCGATACTCGCCATCGTGCCGCCGGACGCGGAAGTCCAGGTCGTAGTTCTTCGCCTCCGAGACACATTCGAGCCATTTCTGTATACACCGTTCGCGGTCGTCCGGGTGAACCGCATCGAGCCAGAAATCTCCGGCGGGGACGCTCTTTTCCGCCCCCACGTATTCGTAGAAGGCGTCGTTCGCAAAGTTGACGTAACCAGCCGCGTCGGACATCCAGACGATGTGCGGCAGGCTATCGGCGATGAACCGCAGGCGATTTTCACTCTGAACGAGCGCCTCCGCCTGGGCACTGCTCGCGGTAACATCCTGGATAACGCCGCGAAAAGACTCCACCTTGCCAGAATCGTCGCGGACGGCGATGCCGACGACACGTAGCTGACCATTGCGGTTGCCGCCGAGGGGAAAATGAACGACCTCATCGAATGACCGGGCGGTCGCGGCGGCTGCCGCGATTGCCTTCGCGAGGCGGTCCGCATCGGCAGCGGGGTAGAGTGCTAGGAGCTCATCCAGCGCGAGGCTCGAAACTCCGGGACGGCCGTGGAACGTCGCGGCCTCGGGCGACCATGTGACTTTCCGCCCGGGGATATCGACCCGCCACCCTCCGATACGCGCGACCTCGCCGTTGATGCGCAGCATTGCCGTCGCTTCCTCGAGTTCCCGGGCCCGGAGGGTGGCTGCCGTCACGTCCTCGACGGTGTGAAAGATGAACCGCAGAATCCCGTCCGCGTCGAGCACGGGCGAACTGCGCGCAGCCCAGAACCGTTCGATGAAGGCGCCAGGGCCACCGTCAGGGTCGGGAATCGGGTAACGCTGGACTGGCATCGTTTCGGGCTGGCGCGTTTCAATGACGCGACGCAGCCTGGCGCGGAGATTTGTCGCGCCCTCCGCTCCGGGCTCCGTCGGGTCGTCTGGGAAGACTTCGAAAAGTGGCCGACCCGCGATGTCGTCATTCCGGGTGCGGGTCGCCTGCAGATACGCAGCATTGGCGGTGACAATCGTGAAGTTTTCGTCCGGGAGAAGTACGAGCGTCGCGCCGGAGGACGCCTCGAGGACGCGCTGCAGCATCTCAAGTTCGCCATCCGGGAAGCCTGGAACCGCGAGATTCTTCGGTCTGTCAGTCATCGCTCTTCGCCAGGTGAGGCGTTTGGCGGAATCGGCCAGCGCTGTTCGCCGGGCGCACACCCCGCCAGTAAGGACTCCACATTAGGACATACATCTCCCGGCGGGATCGCCGCCGCAGTGCGCCCGGAGATCCTCTCCGTTAACTACGTACCCAAGTATAGCGCTCTGGAATTGCGCTATGGAATAAGGAAGGGCCGCGAAGTGGCAAGTGTCAACCCTTACTTGTAGCTAATCGAGCGCTGCGGCGAACGCGGACGGGTTAGCGAGGAACTGTTTCTTACAGGCCGGCGCACAGAACGCGATCACGCGTCCGCCGTATTCCACCGTGTGCTTTGCCGTCGCCGGGTCCACATCCATCAGGCAGACCGGGTCGAGCCGCTCCAGGCCATCGTCCTCGCTCGCCGAATCGCTGGCCAGCGGTACCCACGAATCCCCAGGCGGGGCGACGTACCGCTCGTAGACATGGTCCGCCAGGTTCGCCGGCGGAGGAAGCACAACCCCGGCCGCCAGCATCGCCTGTGCGTAATCGAAGACCGCCGGGATGAGGTCTGGCTGGTTCAGGTCCTTCAGCCAGATCGAGCGGCCATGGAGCTGGAGAAGCGCGTTGTTGCCGGCGATGCACGGCCCCAGGCAGCCGCTGAACGTGAGGTGCAGGCGGCTGCGAATGTTCCGGCACTCCCACTCATCGCTCCAGAGCCTGTTGTCGAAGGCCATCCGCCCCTTCTCGTCCCAGCCGCAGCAGCAGCTCCCATTCTCCTTCGAACAGACGAAGAGGTTGCCGCTGACCTGGACGACGCGGTAGGCCTCGTCCCGCGCCGTCACGCGAATGGTCGAAATGCGCGGAGCCGGCGAATTACTCACGAACGCACCCGAAACACGGAAACTCCCGGATAGTCACTCAACACATCAGCCCTCCCACGACCGGCGACACGTTTGCATGAACTATAGAACGCGCCGCGCGCCCGTACTCAACATCTAGCACCCAGCACTCGGCCCTCAGCACTTCGCGCTCCCTCACTGGCGAGATCGGCCGCATTCCGCCAGAATTCGTCCACCAACCAGGAGGACGCTCGCAGCATGCTCTATGAACTGCGCCAATACACCACAAGGCCCGGCAAGCGCGACGAATGGATCGCGCTCATGGAAGAAGAGATTATCCCGCTCCAGGTCGCCGCCGGGATGGTCATTTGCGGCAGCTTCGCCGGCGAGGAGGAATCCGCCTACGTCTGGCTGCGCCGCTTCAAGGACGAAGAAGAGCGGGTCCGCCTCTACGAAGCTGTCTATGGCAGCGACAAGTGGAAGAATGAGATTGCGCCGCTCATCCCGGACCTCATCGACCGGGACAAGATCAAGGTCACGCGCATGGCCCCGACGGAGAAGTCGGTGATGCAGTAGGCGGGTAAATCGAGCGGCGTTCGCTTTGTGGACGCCCGCGGCACGTTCCCGTATTGTTCCGGATCGCAAGAATCACATCGGAGGCATAGCCGAATGGCAGAACCCCTCATCACGCCTGAATTGCAGGCGACCATCGGACAGAAAGGCAAGCCCCGGCTCCACGAAGTCGATAAGCTCCAGATCCGCCTGTTCGCACGCTCGGTCGGCCACACCGACCCCATTTACTACGACGAAGAAGCTGCCAAGGCCGCTGGCTACCGCAGCCTTGTTTGCCCTCCCGGTTACCTCGGCACCCCGATCTTCAACCCGAAGCAGGGCGAACCGTCCATGCCGATGCAGGGGACTGGCCCTCAGCCCAGCCGCCCGCTCAACCGCGTCCTCAACGGCGGCACGGAGATCGAGTACTTCGACGACATCTGCGCCGGCGACGTCCTCGAGGCAGTCGGCTACACCTCGGATATGCAGGAGCGCGAAGGCTCCATCGGCCAGATGCTCA
>JBBSKE010000223.1:0-6403 GCA_038256595.1 Tepidiformales bacterium
GAACGGGTATGTGTTGTTCGATGGCTCGAAAAACGCCTCGTCGCTGAGTCCCGGCTCCATGCCCGCGGGCAGCGGAACCGGGACGTACGAGAAGGCTGCCACTTCGCCGAAGGTCTTCGCGACATCCGGGAAGCCGCTGAGGTAGATGCTCCCGCCTTCGAAGACGAGGTCGTCTTCGTTCGCGTTCATCATCGCTTCCGAATCGCGGAGGAGGTGGGCAGCGAACTTCGCCATCTTCGACTTCACCTTGCCGCCCGCGAGATGCAGAGCCGCGCCGCCGACCGCCTGGGAGCGGCTGCCGAAGGTGCCGATGCCCTGCTTCACGATGGCCGTGTCGCCGTGGAGGATGGTGACGTGCTCGATTGGCACGCCGAACTGGTCGGCAAGCATCTGGCCGAAGGTCGTCTCGTTGCCCTGGCCATGGGGCGATGCGCCGGTGGTCGCGGTGATGCGCCCGTCACGTTCGATGGTCACGCCTGCGTGTTCCCAGCCGCCGGTCGGCAGCGAGGAAGATGGGCCGAGCCCGCAGACTTCGACATAGAACGAAAGCCCAAGCCCGACGAGGCGACCCTCCGCTCGGGCTGCGTCGCGTTCCTTCTTGAGGTTCTCCCAGCCCGAATTCTGGAGGGCGAGGTCGAGCGCCTTCTCGTAGTCGCCCGAATCATAGACCGCGCCCATCTGCGTCGCATACGGGAACTGCGATGGCTGGATGAAGTTCTTGCGCCGCACTTCGGCCGGGTCCATGCCGAGTTCCACGGCGAGCATGTCCATGCCGCGTTCAACGAAATAGGTCGCTTCCGGCCGTCCGGCGCCGCGGTAGGCGTCAGTCGGCATCTTGTTTGTGAACACCTCGGTCAGCTCCGCGCGGATTGCCGGGATGTCGTACGTGCCGTTCATCATGAGCATCGTCAACGTTGGGATCGCGGCGGTGAGGAGCATGTTGTAGGCGCCGATGTCGGCAATGAGCTTGAGCTTTATGCCCAGCACCTTGCCATCTCGATTCGCCGCGAGTTCTAGATAGCCGAGGATGTCGCGGCCATGGGTGGTTGCAAGAAAGGCCTCGGACCGGTCTTCAATCCACTTGACCGGCACGCCGAGCTTTTTGCTAACTGCTGCGACGGTGTAGTCCTCGCCGTAGATGTTGACTTTGGCGCCGAAACCGCCGCCCACTTCGGGGGCGATGGCACGAACCTGCGACTCGGACATGCCGTTCATCGCGGCAATCAGCGTGCGCAGGATGTGCGGGTTCTGGGTCGACGACCAGATGGTCATCGTGCCCTTGCCCGGTTCGTAGTTCGCGACCACGCCGCGCGGTTCCATGGCGTTCGGGGCCAGCCGTTGGTTCAGCATCCGCTGCTTGATGATCACGTCCGCGGAGGCGAAGGCGGCATCGACTGCTGTGTTGTCGACGCTGAAGTCGGCGCCGACACCGGTGCCAGCCGGGACGTAGGCGACCGCGAGGTTGTTCGCGAAGTCCGGGTGGATGATGCCGGGGTCGCCCTGCATCGCCCGTTCCGGGTCCATGACCGCCGGGAGCGTCTCGTATTCCACGACGATCGCGTCGGCCGCATCGCGCGCAACGTAGCGGTCGGAGGCGACCACGAAGGCGACAGGTTCGCCGGTGTAGCGAACGGTATCCGTCGCGACCGCATGGTGCGGGGGCGAGGGGAATGGCGTGCCGATGGGCATCGCCGCCAGGATTTCGGCGAGCTGGGCGCCAGTCATGACGAGTTCGACGCCTTCGATCGCCTCGGCTGCGCTTGTATCGATCGAGAGGATCTTGCCGTGGGCGATGTCGCTGCGCTTGAAGGCCATGTGCAGCATGCCGGTCAGTTTGATGTCATCGACATAGGTTCCGCGGCCCTGGATGAGGCGCGGGTCTTCGCGGCGCTTGACGCGCGTGCCAACGAGCTTCGGGAGGATGGGTGTTGCAGCCATAGTCGCTATCCCCGCTTCGCCGCAGCGTACTGGATGGCGTTGACGATGTGCTGGTAGCCCGTGCAGCGGCAGAAGTTGCCGCTGATGCCTTCGCGAATCTCCTGCTCGGTTGGAGCGGGATTTTCGTTGAGGAGGTTGATGGCCGACATAATCATCCCCGGCGTGCAATACCCGCACTGCAGACCGTGCTCTTCCCAGAACCCTTCCTGGACGGCGTGGAGGTTGTCGTCTGAGCCCACGACTTCGATTGTCTGGATCTCCGAACCCTCCGCCTGGACGGCGAAGACGGTGCAGGATTTCGCACTGCGGCCATCGAGCATGACGGTGCACGCGCCACACTGGCTCGTGTCGCAACCGACGTGCGTGCCGGTCAGGTTCAGGTCCTCGCGCAGGAAATGGACGAGCAGCGTGCGCGGTTCGACGAACGCCTTGCGGGACTTACCGTTCACCGTGATTGAAACGGGTACGGGTTCAGCCATGGGGTTTCCTCCTCAACATTTGGTGGCCCGGATAGTGGCGGGCCGGTGCGTGCCCAGGCGGGCGATACGGCTAAGCCGCCGCGGTTTCTTCGATGCGTTTCTCCATCGCCTTCATAAATTGGCCAATCATGAGCTTTGCCGCGCCGCCAAGGAGGCGGCTCCCGAGCCGGGCAATCGCGCCCTGCGCTTTCACTTCGCCCTTATATGAGACGAGCGTGCCGCCGTCCTTATCGGTGAGCGTCAGGAGGGCGTCGCCATGGACGCTCCCGGGCTTGCCATTCCCGGCAACGAGCAGGCGGTACGAATCTTCGGGCGCGACATCGGCGACGGTGACCGTCCCGCTGTAGGTCCCGCGAATGGCGGCGATGCCGACTTTGATCGTGATGTTGTACTTGCCGGGTTCGGTCTCAGTGAACGCCTCGACCCCGGGCATGCACGCCTTCAGCGCCTCCGGGTCGAGCAGTTGCGCCCAGACTACGGACCGTGCAGCGCCGAAGTGATGGTCGCCGGTGATTTCCATGAATGCTCCAGTTCTCCTGATCGCGCCGGTCTGCCGCCGGATGAAGTGGGATTCCCGGTTTTTGCCCTGGTTTGAACTCGCTGGTCCACGGATGCGAGGTCCGAATTTGGCCAGTCGATGGCCGCCAATACTAGACCGGCCTGCTGCGCCTGTGAAGTGCGCCGTGTCACCAAATCAAATCCGGCGATGGCGCACGCCGGAAGCGTTATATTCCGCTTTTCCCGGGCGATTACTGTGGTGGCTTGCGGCGCCTTGCCGTCTGCCGGAGACTCCGCCAAAACACGTCCAGGAGAGCAGGCATGACGATATTCGCCGGGATCAACGTGGTCTCGATTTCGGTGCCGGACCTCGATGTGGCGCGCGAGTTCTATCGCGACATCCTCGGCCTCGGCGAGCCGTTGTACGACCTCCCCGAGGCGGGCTGGATCGAATTCACGACGGGTGCCCCGGGTGGCAACCTCTCGGTGACTGCCGCTGAGCCCGGTTGGGCGCCTTCGATGGGCACCACTATCGTCCTCAACGTTGACGCTTGTTTCGCAGCCTGCGCCGAACTCTCGAGCCGCGGCGTCCGCTGCGACGAGCCGCAAGTGTTCCCGGGATTCGTGACCTTCGCGAACTTCTACGACCCGTTCGGCAACCGCCTGCAGATGTGTAGCCCGGCGCCTGAGGCATAGTGTCAACGTCCTGTTAACGGAGTGGCCCTTCCAATCCGCGGCACTGCTGCGGCAATATTAAATGTGAGTGGGGGCTTACATGGATCTGAGGACGCGCCAGGAACTCATCGAGAAGTACCGCGAGGGGCCAGGGTTGTTGGCGGTCATCGTGGCCGCGCAAACCGATGCAACGCTCGACCGCCGCCCGCCGGATGGGAGTTGGTCGGCCCGCCAGATCGTCCACCACGTCGCCGATAGCGAGATGACCTCGGCCATCCGCCTCCGCCGCCTGGTGGCCGAAGAGAACCCCCTCATTTCCGGCTACGACGAGGAACTCTTCGCCCGCGAGCTGTTCTACGACCGGCCGATCGAGGCATCGCTGCTGGCGATTCGCGCCGCCCGCGAGACCAGCACCGAGATCCTCATGCGCCTCTCCGAAGATCAGTGGAAGCGGGCCGGGACGCACTCAGAATCTGGCGCTTACAGCGTCGAAACCTGGCTGGAAATCTACGCGGCGCACTGCCACGACCACGCCGACCAGGCCCAGCGCGCGATGACCGGCTAACCGGCAACCGCTGCCCGCGATTCGACCGCCGCCTCGAGGAATGCCGCGAAGAGCGAGCGCGCAGCATCGTCCTGAGGGGTCAGTTCCTCCGGATGCCACTGCACGCCGAGGAGCCATGGCCGGTAGCCCGGCACTTCGAACCCTTCGACCACGCCATCTTCGGCCCAGGCGACCGGGATGATGCCCTCGCCCGGCCGGTCGACCGCCTGGTGGTGCATCGAATTCGTCATCACGCGTTCGCCGCCGAGCACCTGCGCGAGCTTCGAGCCGGGCGTGAGATTTACCGCGTGGGTCACTTCGTGGCGCGGGCGCTTCTGGCTGTGGACCGGGCCGGTTATCGGGATGTCCTGCACGAGTGTGCCGCCCTTAACCACGTTGAAGAGCTGCAGGCCCCGGCAGATCAGCAGGATTGGCAATTCGCGCGCCATCGCCAGTTCGATCACGGACGCCTCGTACGAATCGCGTGTCTGCGAGACGCCCTCGACCGTCGGGTGCGGCGCCTGGCCGTAGAGCGCCGGGTCGACATCACCGCCGCCCGTCACGACGACCCCGGCGACCAAATCCAGCAGTTCGCGCGTCGATTCGAGCGTGTGGTGGGGCGAAAGCAGGATGGGCGCGCCGCCCGCGTGTTCGACGGCGCGAATATAGGCGCCATTGACGACTGCCCGATTCGGGCGCAAAGGGTCGCCTTCGAAGAGCGAGGTGGTGATTCCGATCAGTGGGCGCATGCGAATACCTTACTCCGGCTGCGATGATTCTGGCGGCGCCACTGGCCTCGGCTGGCGGTACAGCCCTTCCTGGGCAACTGAGGCGACGCGCACCCCGGCCGTGTTGTACATGCTCCCCCACGTCAGGCCGCGCGCCGCATGGCCGATCGGGCTGTCGGTCGTGTAGAGCAGCCAGTCGTCGAAGCGCGGCGGATGGTGCCACCAGATGCTGTGGTCGAGGCTCGCCGTCGCGCCGCCCGGCTGCCACATGCCCAGCACGCGCGCGACGGTCGCGATCATGCCACTGTCGCTGAAATAGGCCATCACCGCCGCGTGGATAATCGGGTCTTCGGCGAGCGGGCCCAGCGGGCGGCCCCAGACCTTGCGGTGTGGCAGCCGCTCCGCCAGCGGCCGGTTCGAACCGCCGACTTCGCCCGAAACGATCTGCAGCGGGTTCATCCAGCCGCGGCGGTGGCGTTCACGCTGCTGGTCCGGCGGCGGCTCCATCTCTTTCCACCATTCGGGCATCTCCTCGGGGCCGTCCGCGACCGGCATCGGCTCCTGGTAACTCACGCCGTCTTCGGTGGCGACGAAGCTGATGCTCGCCTCGAAAATCATGTCCGTGCCGTCCTGGTAGGCGCTCACCCGGCGGCCGGTGAAGTTGCGGCCATCGCGAATCCGCTCGACCACGTAGTCGATCGGCTTGGCCGGCCGCCCAGCGCGCAGGAAGTAGCCGTGCATCGAATGGATATCGCCGGATTCGACCGTCTTGCCGGCCGCGACAATCGACTGTGCGAGCACGAGGCCGCCAAAGAGCCGCCCCTGCTCCTGTTCGGTGATCGCCTGGAAGCGGTCCGGGCCGTTGGGCGTGAGGGCGAGCACCCGTTCGAGGTGAGCGATGGATTCTTCGGCGTCAGTAGGCATTGCTCGAACCACTTTCGGTCACGACGCGGTTGCGCTCAAAATTCGGGAGTTCCGGGCTGCCACGCGTCCATTCCCGTCTGCTAGAGTCGATCGATGTACCAGCCCAAACACTTCCAGATGACCGACCTCGCCGCCATCCACGACGTGATGCGCCGCAACGACTTCGCCACGCTCGTCAGCTCGGCCGGCGGCGACCTGGTCGCGACGCATCTACCGTTCATGCTCGCTGAGGGCGGCGACGCTGGTCTTGGCGTCCTGCGAGCGCACATGGCCCGCGCGAACGGGCACTGGCGCCAGTTCGACGGCTCGACCGAGGCGCTGGTCATCTTCCAGGGCGTCCACGGCTACATCTCGCCCGCCTGGTACGAAAGCCCGCGTTCCGTCCCGACCTGGGACTACGTCGCCGTCCACGCCTACGGCACGCCCGTCATCATTCAGGAACCCGGCGCCGTACTCGCGATGCTCCACGACCTCGTCCACGTCCACGAAGACCGCCGCGACGAGCCCTGGCGCTCTGAGGCGGTCGACGCGAGCTACCTCGAAGGCATGGCAGCCGCCGTCGTCGCCTTCGAAATCCCCATTGCGCGCCTCGAAGGAAAGCAGAAGCTCGGCCAGAA
>JBBSKE010000224.1:0-6379 GCA_038256595.1 Tepidiformales bacterium
CGATCACAGCGGTCGGTGAACGAAATGCAGCTCCTCCGAACTCCGGGCGATATCGCACAGGCTACTTCGAGCCTGAATCACTGGGTCGAAATCGATGTGGAGGCGCTGGAAGCGAACCTTCGCGTCTTGCAGGCGTCGGTGGGCGCGTCGGAGGTCATCCCGGTGGTGAAAGCGAACGCCTATGGGCACGGGGCAGTCAGCATCGTGCGGGTTCTCGAGGCCGCGGGCGTTTACCGGATAGCCGTCGCCTGGCTGAGCGAAGCTCTCGCTCTTCGGGCTGCTGGCGCGACCTGCCATATCCTGGTGCTTGAGCATGTCTTTCCGTCCCAGGCGTTGGCGATCGTCGAAGCAAAAGTCACCGTAACCGCGCATTCGAAGGAAGTTGTCGATGCGCTGTCGTCCGCTGCGACTTCCGCAGAGCAGGCAGTAGCGAACACCCATATAAAGGTAGACTCGGGCCTCCATCGCTTCGGGCTCGGTGTGGCGGAGGCCGTCGAACTCGCGAACTACGCTCGGTCGCTCCCCGGCGTGTCTGTGCAGGGCGTCTGGACGCACATGGCCAACGCCGATGAAGTCGATGATTCGTTCTCGGATGAGCAGGAGGCGGTGTTCCTGGCGGCGCTCCGGCAGCTTTCGTGGATCCCTGTGGTCCATGCTGCAAACAGTGCCACTCTACTGCGGCGCGAAGGGCTCCGGTTCAACGCAGTGCGCACGGGGATCGCGCTGTATGGCATCGTTCCCGAGAACACGCCGGACCCTGGGCTGAAGCCGGTGCTGTCGCTGAAAGCGCGCGTGGCGAGAGTTTCCGCCGTCGGTGCAGGCGAGGGAGTCAGCTACGGGCTCGCGTGGCGGGCGCCGGTTGATTCGCTGGTCGCACTCGTCCCAGTTGGCTATGCCGACGGATGGCGGCGGTCGCTGGGGAATCGAGGCTCTGTGCTCATCGGCGGCAGGAGATGCCGAATGATCGGTCGCGTCTGCATGGACCAGTTCATGGTGGACGTGACCGGCATGGCGGTGGCCGAAGGCGATGAGGTCGTGCTCATCGGCGAGCAGGGGAGCGAAAGTATTGCGGCGGAAGAGGTTGCAGCCCTCACGGGCACGATTGCCTGGGAGACGCTCGCTGGCCTCGGGGTCCGGCTTCCGCGGTTGTATCACCGCCAGGGCCAGGTCGAAGTAATCGACGCGATGTCCTAGTAGCTCGCCCTGCGCAGCAAGACGCCGATGCGTGGGATGGGCGGCAGGAAAAACGGGCCGATGTTCACGAGGTCGATCGCGTCGAACTCACATTCCGTAAGCAGTGCGGCGAGCCTGCCCCAGCCTCGGAGGTCGACTTCGGCACAGCCCCCTGAGACGGCTCGCATATTGAGCTGGTTGAGCCGCTCGTTGAGTATCGGGGCGACTTCGAGGATCAGCGCCGCCCCGCCGGGTGCGAGGACACGCGAAAGTTCCCCGCCGAAGCCATGGACCACGTCGTCGTCGAAGCGGCGGATAAAGTAGAGCGATGTGAGCGCGTGAACGCTCCGGTCCGCAAAGGGCAGGTGTTCCGGCCAGGCGACGGCGTCGATGCGCTCGCCGGGAAGGATGTCGAGGCAAAATGGGCGCGCGGTCATCCCCGCTCGCTCGGCAAGCAGGTCGGCGTAGGCGGCTGTGCCGCAGCCGTAATCCACGTAGTTCTTGGCGGTTCGCAGGTCAAGGAGGTCGATAATCCGTTCGGCGCGAGGCGTCATAGCCGCGAGCGTGGGGGAGGTCGCTGAGAGGCGGCCCACGGCTGTAGCGGCGAACGCGGCCTGGCTGAGAATTGCGGACTTTCGGCGTCGAATCATTCGGAAAAGCTCAATCTGATGCGTTTGCCAGCGGCGACGGCATCAATGGTGATGGGGACGAGTTGTTCAAGGTCTCGCAAGAGTTCCGAAGAGTCTGCTCGCCGCAGAAGCGCCTGGCAGAGCGGGTCCGAGGCGACGGCCTGGAGCGATGCAGCGGCGGTATCGCGCAGAAGAGCGGGGTCTTGCCATGCATATTCGAGTTTCTCGCGGTCCTCGGCATCTTCGGAGTCGTGGCCATAGAAGATGGTAAGAGGACCGATGGAGACGCGATGCGCTTCGGACAGGCGGTCGGCGAGCGCGATGAGGGGGTGTGTGGCGCCGAAACCTCGGAGATTCGCGAACGACATGAACGCGGCGAGCTGCGCGCCGTCGCTGTCGAGACGCCGCTCGCCTGGCTCACCTTCGATTTCAATGTGGAGGCGCATCGACTCCAGTGTGCGCGTGACCGGCCGCGGTTCCAAGTGCCGATGCCGCTAACGGGGCGCGAGGAGAGGCAGGACGCGGTCGAGAATGGCGTGGCCGACCTCGTACTTGGTCATCAAGGGAAGCGATTCGACGGCGCCATCGGCGTAAAACAGGGTCACCTGGTTGGTGTCGGTGCCGAATCCGCTCCCAGCGGCGGTCACGTCGTTCGCGACGATAAAGCTGAGCCGCTTGCTGGCGAGCTTCGCGACGGCGTTCTCTGCCAGGTTCTCGGTTTCGGCCGCAAATCCGACTCGGACGCCGCCAGCGGGCAGGGTGGCGAGAATGTCCGGGTTTTTCGTGAGTTCGATGGTCATCGAGTCGGTGCCGGGTGCCTTTTTCATCTTCTGGGTCGCCGGGTTCGCTGGCCGGAAGTCTGCAGGCGCCGCCGACATGATGATCGCGTCCGAGTTCGCGGTTGCGGTCTCGAGAGCGGCGAGCATATCGAGCACGGTGGCGACGTTGATGCGCTCGCACCCTGGAGGAGTTTCGAGCGAGATGGGGCCAGCCACGATGACCACCCGGGCGCCGCGGTCGCGGGCTGCTTCGGCGATGGCGAACCCCATCTTGCCTGTTGAGCGATTGCCCACGTAGCGCACCGGGTCGATTGGCTCCTGCGTGGGGCCGGCGCTTACGACAATTGTCCGCCCGGTCAGGTCGCCATGCCGTTCGCCCAGCATGCTGCGCAGCGCGCCGAGCACCTGGGGTGTCTCCGCGAGCCTTCCCAGGCCCATCCGGCCCGTTGCCAGTCGCCCGGCCATCGGCCCAGCGAACATGACACCGCGAGATGCCAGCAGCTCCACATTTGCCCGGGTGGCCGCGTGTTCCCACATCTGGCCATCCATGGCGGGGGCAAGGAGCAGCGGAGCGGTCGTCGCCAACGCGGTCAGGCTGACCATGTCGCCGGCCATTCCGTGAGCGAGGTTCGCGAGGCAATCGGCGGTCGCGGGGGCGATGACCATCGCGTCGGCGCGGCGGGCAACCTCGATGTGCGCCTCCGCCTCGCGCGCCGTGAACATATCGACCACGACTTCGCGGCCCGTGAGCGATTGGAACACCAGCGGCGAGATGAACTGCGTCGCCGCCGGGGTCATGACGACCTCGACGGTCGCGCCCGCCTGGCGAATCTTGCTGCAGAGGTCGGCGGCCTTGTAGCAGGCGATCGAACCGGTGACTCCGAGGACGATGTGGCGGCCGGAGAGGGGCAATCGAGGCGTGGCGGGCGTTTCCATCGGGCTATCGCTCTTCGCGCCGGCGGGCCGGCAGGTCGTCGTTGAGCTCGTAGATGAGCCGTAGGCCGTTCAGCGTCAGTTCCGGGTCGACGACATCGAGGCATGTGGTTTCCTGGGCGACCATCATCGCGAGGCCGCCAGTGGCCACGACGCGAGGGTCGCCACCAAGCTCGGCCTTGAAGCGCGAGACGAGGCCCTCAACCAACCCGACATAACCGTAGAGGATGCCCGACTGCATGGCGTGAATCGTGTTCTTGCCGATCGCCCGGGGTGGCCGTTCGAGCTGGACGCGGTACAGCATCGCTGCGCGCGCGAACAGCGCCTCGCTGGCGATGCCGATGCCGGGGGCAATCGCGCCGCCGATGTAGTCGCCGTTCTCGTCGACCGCATCGAAGACCGTCGCCGTGCCGAAGTCGACGACGATGACGGGCTTGCCGTACTTCTTCACCGCGGCGACGGCGTCGATGATCCGGTCGGCACCGAGTTGCTTGGGGTTGTCATACGTAATTCGAATACCAGTGCGCACACCATGCCCGACCACGAGCGGTTCGCAGTTGAAATAATCGCGGCAGACGGTTTCGAAGGTGGGGATGAGCGGAGGGACGTCGCAGCCAATGATGCAGGCGTCGATGTCGCGGGGATGGTATTCCTTTGCGGTTAGCAGGCTCAGGAGGAGGACGCCGTATTCGTCCGGCATCTTTTCGCGTTCGACGCCGATGCGCCAGGTGGCCTGGAGTTGTTCGCCATCGAACAGCCCGACGTGGATGGACGTGTTGCCAATATCAAAGGTGAGCAGCATTGCGAGACCCCGGCTTTGGGGCCCTCAGGGGTCCCCGTGCCGGGCGCAAGTATACGGGATCGAACGTCCGCCGGTTCCCGGACAGTAGGATTCTCAGCCGAGCATTTTCGGGGGGCCGAGGGCGTACCATGGAGCGGTGAAGCTGCGCTTTTTCGCCCTTCGTGAACGCCTGCGCGAAAGCCTCTGGTTCATCCCGACGCTGGCGATGCTGTTCGCGTTCCTGCTGTCCGAGGTCAATCCCCGGCTCGATGACGCGCTGGACCTCGCCAGTGACTCGCCCTTCACCTTCTCTGGGAGCACGGAGTCGGCCCGCTCGCTGCTCTCGACCATCAGCGCTTCGATGATCACGTTCACCGGCGTGGTGTTCTCCGTGACCATGCTCGTGCTCCAGCTCGCGGCCGGTCAGCTCTCGCCGCGAGTGATGCGGACGTTCCTTCGGGACCGTGGCACGCAAATCGTGCTCGGCGTATTCATTGGTTCATTCACCTATTCGCTGCTGATTCTTCGGAAAATGAAGCCGGCACCAGAACCGGGCGAGGCGATCCAGTCGGTGTCGATCTGGTTCGGCGTATTGCTGCTGTTCATCGCCGTGTTCTGCTTCATCTACTACATTCACCACATCGCCCAATCCATTCGGCCAACAGACGTCATCCGGCGCGTGGCCAACGAGACGCGCCTCTCGATCGACCGGCGATTCCCAGCGGAATCAACAAGTTCGCTGGTCGGATCGATTCCACCAGCTGGCCCGCCCACGCGAGTCCTGCGCTGTGAAGGCATGTCAGGCGTGGTCGCGACGATCCACCTGTCGCGCCTCGCGGCAATGGCGAATACGTATGCATGCGTCTTCCAAGTTGTCTCGCAGCCCGGGGATTTCCTGCCGCGATACGGCGAGGCTGTCCGAATCTGGGGCGACTGCCCGGGAATCGATGAATCGGCGGTCCTCGCCGCCATCCATCTCGCCGATGAGCGGACGATGGCCGACGACCCGGCATTCGGCATCCGGCAACTCGTCGATATCGCCGAGCGGGCGCTCTCGCCGGGCATCAACGACCCGACGACCGCCGTGCAAGTGCTGGACCATCTCCACGACCTGCTTGCGTTTCTTTCGAACCGGGAAATGCCGGGATTCGTGGTCGAAGCCTGCGACGGGGTGCCGCGGGTGTACCTCAAGCAGCCGACCTGGGACATGTTCGTGGGGCTGGCGATGGATGAGATTCGCCAGTACGGGACCGGTTCGATCCAGGTGATGCGGCGCCAGCGATTCTTGCTCGACCACCTGCTCGCAATCGTGGAGCCCGGGCGGATGGAGGCGCTTCGGCGCCAGATGGCTCTCCTGGACGAGGCCATCGAGCGTGGTTTCCCCAGCCTCGAGGACCGCAAAGCGGCGCGAATCCCTGCCAGCCAGGGATAACGCGCCGTCATGCTGCGAAGCATTGAGTGGGCCGCCGAAGAGCAGCCCACGTTGTTCGACTCTGTCTACGGGACGAGCAGAACCCGCCCGAAGGCGCCGCGCGTTTCGATGTAGCGGTGCGCCTCGGCTGCATCGGCCAGCTTGAAGGTGCGGTCGATGACCACCTTCAGTTCGCCCGAGGCCACGCGCGCCACAATCGACTCGATCATTGGGCGCGTCCGGGCGGGGTTCAGAGAGAATTCGGCGCCGAGGAAGACGCCCGTGATGCTCGCGTTCTTCTGCATGATGGGCGAGACCACCGGCGGGTTCGTCTCCCGGCCGGCGTTGCCCACCCAGCTCAGGCGGCCGCGATAGGCCAGCGAGGCGATGCTCGACTCCAGCGTCTTGCCGCCAACGGAATCCACCACGAGGTCGGCGCCGCGGCCGTGCGTGAACTTCATCACCTCGGAGGCGCAGTCGGCGTCCTTGTAGTTGATGCCGTGGTCGAGGCCGTATTCGCGCAGCCGCTCGAGCTTCTCTGCGGTCGATGCCGTGCCGATGACGGTCGCGCCGGCCGCTTTCGCAAGCTGCACCGCCGCGAGGCCAACGCCACCGCCGGCCGCCTGCACGAGCACCGTTTCGTCCGCCTGCAGGTGTCCGAATTCGAAGAGGC
>JBBSKE010000225.1:0-6366 GCA_038256595.1 Tepidiformales bacterium
CTCGGTGCTGGATGGCCACGTCATCGAGAACGCCTTCAGCCACGGCCCCGGCCCGGTGGTTCGCGTCCAGAAGATCGTTGGCGCGACCTGCACCGGCGTCGACACGCACGGGAAGAACCTGTTCATCCACTTCGACAACGGACTCTCGCTGCGCGGACACCTGCGCATGTACGGCACCTGGCACATTTACCGCGCCGGCGACCGCTGGACCCGGCCGTCGTCCGAGGCGCGCCTCGTGCTCGAAGTCCCCGGTGCGGTGGTCGTGAACTTCAGTGCGCCGGTCATCGAACTGATCGAGCAGCGAGCGCTCGCGCACTACTACCCGGTGGCCGCCCTCGGGCCGGACCTGCTGGCCGAGGACTTCGACGAGGACGAGGCATTTCGCCGCTTCCGCCTGCCTGAACACGCGCCGCGCTTCATCGGCGACGCGATCATGGACCAGCAGATCATCGCCGGGGTGGGCAACATCTGGAAGCACGAGACGCTCTTCCGCTGCGGGATGTACCCCTGGCGGCGGGTGCGCGACATCGATGACGACACCCTGCGCGGGCTCATCCTGCGTGCCCGCGGGCTGCTCCTCCTGAGCATCGGCAAGGCGCCGGACCCGAAGCTCCCGGCGCGGCGACCCTCGATGTTCACCTACCTGCGGGGCGGACAACCGTGCCGCCGCTGCTACTCGCGCCTGCACTCCGCGCCCCAGGGGGCCGACCTTCGCAAGACCGCCTGGTGCCCGAAATGCCAGCCAAAGCGCCCCGGCGAGGCGGACCCGCCCTTCGAACCCGCAGCCCAGAGATTCGCCCGCGGCGGCTGCGCGACGGCATCTGGGTGCCCCGAGCGGCCAACTCTTCTCGCAGAATCACTTTCAGTGACTGGCGCGTGAGGCCGAAGAGTTCCTCCTCCATGGTCACCGCACGTTCGGCGACCACTTTGCGCGCATCCTCGATCCCGCGGTTGTAGAACACGGGTGCGATGAGCGCGCCGATGTGTTCCAGGAGCATCTCCGCCGCCAGGTCGCCTGCTTCGATGTCGAACTCGTCCAGCAGGTACTTCTGCGCCTTCCGGATGAGTGCGGTGTGTTCGTCCTTCGGGAGGCGAAACCTCGGGCCAGTTTCCGGCTTCTTAGGCGGCATACGTCCGCGAATCCGTTGGCAGTTTCATGCTCAGAACTCCTCGTCAGCGCGATCGTACCGGGCATTCGGGTCACGGTCAGTCCGGGTTCGCGGCACGCACTGCGGGCATGACCTCGTCCCGGAAGCGCGCGGCGGCAACATGCGCATCCTCACGGTCCGCACCGCGCGATGGCCCAATGATCACCAGCTTCTGCAATCCCAGGGCGACAAGTTCGTTGATCCGCTCGATGCAGTGCTGGGAGGAGCCGAAGATGCCGAATTCGGTCGCGAACTTGTTCGGGATCACTGCCGCCTGCGGGCTCCCGGTGCGGCTGTGGCGCGTCATGTCGTAGGCGCGATGGACGTCAGTGAACACCTCGCGCTGTTCCTCGGAAGCGGGCCCGACGACCTCGCCATGCATCGCCGAGAAGCGGACGAAGAGCGACATGCCTCCTTCGCCGAGTTCGCGCGCCTTCTCCGCGTCCGGGTGGGCGACCACGTTGATGTAGGCGCCGAAGGGCATGGTCCCGGGGTCGAACCCCATCGCTTCGCGCGCGTTCTTCGCGACCTGGATGCCCCATTCGATGCGCGCCGGGTCCGCGCCGACCGCGAGCGTGAGCTGGTCAGCGTTCACGGCGGCCATGCGAATCACGCGCGGGCCGGTCGCCGCGACGTCCACTGGCACCTTCTCGATGCCGCGCGCCCAGCGGATGCGGCTGGCGATCGGCCGGTTCGCGAGCCGCAACTCGGAGGCGTCACCACCATCGGCGAAGGCGACCGACTCGCCCCGCAGGTACCCCTGCAGCCGTTCGATGTAGACCCGGAAGTCGGCGACCTTCGCCGGCGCATAACCGAGGTGCGCGAGGGCCGAATCGCCCCGCCCTATGCCCAGCACCGCCCGCCCGTGCGACTCCGCCTGCACAGACATGATCGCGGTGGCCGTGGCAGCGGCGTGACGCGTGAAGGGGTTGGTCACGCCGGTCGCCAGTTTGAGGCGCGAGGTGTTGTGCGCTGCCAGCGCAAGGTAGACGTAACAATCGCCCGCGAGATTCTGCGAATCGACGATCGTGATGCCGTCGAAGCCGTCCCGTTCCGCGCGCTCGGCTGCCCGCGTGAATTCGCCCGGCATGCCGGCGCCTGTCGTCCAAAATTCAACCATGTCACGCCTCCCCGGGTGCGCATTCTAGCGGCAATGACACCAATGTCACCCGGGAACTGGCAGATACGCGCACTTATTCTGCCGGGGTCATCTTCAGCACTCGCTCGAGGTCCAGCCGCGCCTGGCCGATGCGGTGGATGCGCTGCACCTTCGCGTGTTCGAGCCAGTGGTTGCGCGGCCAATCGATGAGGAAGACGACCGGCAGTAGGTCAGCAAGCCAGCCGGCGGTGTGTGGGTCATCCTCGAAGTGCGCGACGGAGCCGAGTTCCGCGAGTTTGCGCACCTTGAAGCCCGCCGAGGTTTCCCGCCAGCTCGGGCGAAGGTGAATCTCGGGGACGCTGCCGAAGTGCTCGGCGAACCACGCCTCCGTGAATTGCCGGGCGACCTCGCTGCGGGCGGAGACCACGCGGCAATCAAAATCCTCGATAAGCGACTGCCAGCCGGGGACCGCGCCGGGCATTGGCACGCGCCCACGATAGCGCCACTTTTCGGTCAGCCAGAGCGGTCCCCACGAGCCGGCGCTCTTGCGTTTCTTGCCGATGCCCTTGCCGGGATTGATGTCGCGTGGCGGGCGGCATAGCACGCCGTCGATGTCGAAGGTTATCAGCGGTTTGGTCACCCCCTGATGCTACTCGCTGGCGCGTAGGCGTTCGACCGGCGAATTTCGAATCCATGGAACCTCTTACCGCAGGCGGTCTCGCTGCCGCCGCTTTTGCCGCCGGCGCCGTGAACTCAGTAGCCGGTGGAGGCTCACTCATCAGCTTTCCCGCCCT
The DNA here is from genome assembly GCA_038256595.1 of Tepidiformales bacterium. Taxonomy (GTDB): domain Bacteria; phylum Chloroflexota; class Dehalococcoidia; order Tepidiformales; family Tepidiformaceae; genus JBBSKE01. The sequence continues at coordinate 3,042 of JBBSKE010000225.1, forward strand.
CGTAGCCGCGGGATATGGCACGAAGCCCGCGAACGTCACGAACGCCGTCGCGCTCCTTCCCGGCTACTTCGGCGGTGTCCTCGGCTATCGGCCGGAGCTCTACGACCAGCGCACACGCGTCGTCGCGATGTCGATCCCGGCGATCATCGGCTCGATTGCCGGGTCGGCGATCCTCCTGCTCACGCCGGACGCGGCCTTCGACGTCCTTGTGCCATTCCTGATTCTCTTCGCCTGCGCACTGATGGCCTTCCAGGATCGACTGGCGAAATACGCGCTCGCACATCGCCGCGCCGATGCGAAGGATTTCCCGCTCTCGTTGTCGGCCGCGGTATTCGTTCTGGCGATCTATGGCGCGTATTTCGGCGCCGGACTGGGGATCGTGACGCTCGCCGTTCTTGGCATCCTCATGCCCGACGATATCCAGCGCTCGAATGCGCTCAAAGCGTGGCTGGCGTTCATCGTGAACCTTCTCGCGGCAGCTGCATTTGCGATCTTCGGGCCAGTCGCATGGGAGGCGGCGGCGGTCATGTCGGTGGCGGCCCTGGCCGGCGGCTACCTCGGCGTACACCTCGCGCGGCGGCTCGGCAAGAAGTGGTTGCGGCGCGCGGTCATCACGTATGGCGTCGCATTTGCCATCATCCTCCTCGTGCGCCTGTAGTTCGCGCCGTTGACTTGCCGGACCCTATAATCGAGGCATCTCGCGCGGGAGTATTCGATGCTCTTCTCTGTCCGTCTCGTGTCCCGGCAACCTGCGGATCTATCGACCGAAACATGGCAGGGGCTCGTCGGTGACCAGCTCCGGGCGATGAAGGCGCACCACGAGCAGGGCCGCGTCCGCGCCGTCTACCGCGAGACCGGGGCCGGCGTTCTCGCCATTTTCGATGTCCCCGGCGCGCAGGAGATGGACCAGTACCTCGCCCAGATGCCGCTATCGCGCTACTTCGTCGAAGTCAGCGTCCACGCCCTGTGGGACATGGCGCCCACCCTGCAAGCCCTGTAGAAGGAGCATGCTCTGATGGCAACCGTTAGCCCGGACGATTTCAGGGGGGCGCTTGGCTCGTGGGCCGCGGGCGTCACCATCGTGACGACCAAACAGGACGACCTCCTGTACGGGATTACCGTCTCCAGCTTCTCCTCGCTCTCGGTCGACCCACTGCTCATCCTTGTTTGCATCGCGAAGTCGAACAAGCTCGCCGATATGGTCGTGGAAACGAAGAAATTCGCCGTCAGCATTCTCGCCGAGGGCCAGGACGAGATCTCGGGCGCGTTCTCGAAGTCCGGCCGCGAACCGGTCACGGAGTTCGAAGGCGTCACCACTATCACCGCGGAGACGGGCTGCCCGATAATCAACGGCTCCATCGCCTATCTCGATTGCGAACTGCACGAAGCCGTCGATGGCGGCGACCACATCATCGCCATCGGCAAGGTCCTCGCAGCGAGCTTCGATCCCACCGTCAAGCCACTCATGTACTTCCGGCGAGGCTATCGCACGGTGAAGATGGACTGATTCCATGGCCGTCAAAGTGCTCATCGAACGCAAAGTTGTGCCCCAACCGGGGAACGAAGTGCAGGTCCTCAGGATCATGAAAGAGCTGCGCGTGGCCTGCCTCGATCAGCCGGGCTACATCAGCGGCGAGACGCTGCGCGACAACGACGACCCCTCGACACTGATCGTCATGAGCAACTGGTTCGGGCTGGGGGACTGGAAGAAGTGGCAGGAGTCGGCCCGAAGGCACGAGTTCGTCGCCCGGATGCGCCCTCTGCTGGGCCGCCCCGAGCAGGTGCGCATCCTCCTGGAAGGCATCAGTGACTCCCACTCGGGGGCTTAGCGCGATTCGCCACTCCGTTCGCCGGAGACGGGCGCAGTTCGCCCCGGTAAGCCGCCGGTGAACGGATTCACCATGACCCCGGGGCGCGCGCAGCGGCTGCTCGTCTCCGCGCTGCTGCTCTTGCTCATGTATTTCGCCTGGACGGCGAGAGATGCGCTCTTCCCGTTCGTCCTCGGCGCCGTCGTCGCCTACGTGGTTTCGCCACTGGTCGAACGGCTGGCAGTGGTGCAGCCCTGGTATGGCCGCAAACCGGAGACCGCCCGCGGCATCTCTGTGCTCGTCGTCTACGTCTTCGTGCTGACTGTCATAACGATTGCGATGCTCTTCCTCGTCCCGCGCATCTTCGACGAGGTGCAGCAACTCATCGAAGACATCCCGGACATCGTCGATAACGCCCAGGCGCGCCTCGACACGTGGACCGAACGCTACCAGCGCGAAGTTCCCGCCGACGCCCGCGAGCGCATCAACGAAGCCGTGCAAGACTTCAGCACGTCGCTCACAACGCTTGCAGAGTCGCTTGGGAAGCGCAGCCTCAACATCGTCTTTTCGACCGTGACCTCGCTCCTCGGCTACATCTCCGTGCCGTTCTTCGTGTTCTACGCCCTGAAGGACCGGGATCGTGCCTTCGGCCGGTTCTACCAGTTCTTCGGCGAAGGCATCCGGCCGGACGTGCGCGAATGCGTGCGAATCGCGAACCGCGTCATCGGCGCGTACGTTCGCGCCCAGCTTTTCCTCGGCCTCGTCATCTTCTTGATCACGTTGGTCGGCCTGGAACTCATGAATATCGAGTTCGCCCTCGGCCTGGCGTTCATCGCCGGCGTGACCGAACTTATACCGATCATCGGCCCGCTCATCGGCTTCGTGCCCGCGTTCGCGGTGGTGCTCGCCACTGAACCGGACAAGTGGTGGTGGGTGGTGCTCTTCTACCTCGGCGTGCAGGCGGCCGAGAACTACCTGCTCGTGCCGCGCATCCACAGCAGCAGCGTGAACGTCCACCCGGCCATCATCCTCATCCTGCTGGCGATTGGTGGCGGCATCTGGGGGCTCTGGGGCGTGCTCGTGATCGTGCCGCTGTTCGCCGCCGGACGCGACGTCTACTCGTACATCCACCGCCGCCTGGGCGAAGAGGAAACCCGCCGCAAGGCTGCCCTGCAGGCCGCTGCGACGCCTCCACTGCCTCTATCACTGGTGCAGCAACCAAGTCCGCCGGATCATGTGCCGCCTGCAGAAGCTCCGCCTCCGCCCGGCCCAGATGCGACCGCGGAAGCGCTCAGCGGCCTCCTTCGCGACCTCGAAACCACAAACCAGGAGCTCCGCACGCTCCTCGATCGCGCCACAATCGCCGAGGTCGACGCAAGCGCCGCCCCCAGCACGATCGCGACCGAAAGCGAGCCCCTGGACGCTTCCCCGGGAGCTCCCGACGACGTCGCCCCGGACTTCGAGGCCGGCGAAAGCGAACCTTCGGACCAGGAGCTCCCCGGCGAACCGGAAACGGA
>JBBSKE010000226.1:0-6358 GCA_038256595.1 Tepidiformales bacterium
CATCGCGCTCGCCGCGCTCCTGGTCGCCGAGCACGCCAAACGCGACCAGCACGACATCGATCCGCCCAGTTTTTGCGAACGTCTCTTCGAAGAACTGGGCGTGGCTATCGACGTCGTCGGCGTCGAATTGCGCCGTCTCGACGGTCATCCCGCGTTCGCGGAGGACGGTCGCACGCGCCTCCAGCCGCTCGAGATTCCTCCCGGCGAGAATCGCGGTCTCCGTGCGGCGCAGGCGAAACGCCTCGACCGTCGCAGCGGCAATATCAGAATCTCCGCCGAGCACGAGAATGCTCTGCACGCGGCCTAGCGAATCTTTCATAGGGCACACTCCAGGTCATACCAGGTTCAGTCGCCGGGCCAGGTCCGACCGCAGCGTGCCTTCGGGGTCCATGGCCGCCCGGACCGCCTTCCAGCGCTCGAGTTCAGGATACATCTCCGCCAGCATCGCCGGGCTGAGCCGCGAATCTTTCGCCAGGTAGACCCGCCCGCCGACGCTCGCGACCACGCGGTCGAGCCGGTCGAGCAGGCCATCGAGCTCCTTCGTGCCCGCCGGGATGTCGAGCGCGAGGGTCCACCCCGCAGCCGGGAAGGAGAGCATCCCCGCACCCGGGCCGAATCGCTTGAGCACCGTCAGGAACGACGGGCAGCCCGCCGCCGAGAGCATCTCGAAGGTCCGCCGCAGGGCCGCTTCCTTGCCGTCCGGGACCACGAACTGATACTGCACGAGCCCCCGCGGCCCGTAGATCCGGTTCCAGTTCCGCAGCCGGTCGAGCGGGTGGAAGTAGCCGGTCATCGACTCGATGCGCCCGCGCTCCTCCCGTGGAGCCCGCCGGAAGTAGGTCTCGTTGAACGCCTTCATGGTCGAACGCCGCAGCAACCCCCCAGGCACCCAGGCCGGCACACCCGCGCCGAAGCCCTCAGAGAAGGCGAGCGGCCGCCGATCCTGCGAGTCGTCCAGTTCGTCGCGTGTCGCGTGGTTCGCGCGCAACAGGACCGAGCGCCCGAGCGACTTCCCCCGCGCGAGGCTGTCCGTCCAGGCGACCGAGTAGCGGTAGCGGCCGTCGCCCGTGAGCATCCGCTCCATCACGTCGTCGAGGTTCGCCGCCCGCTCGGTATCGACGCGCATATAGGCCGTTTCGACCGGGATCAGGCGCAGGGTCGCACTCGTGATGACGCCGGTGAGGCCCATGCCCCCCATCGTCGCCGCGAACAGCTCCGGGTGCTCCTCGCGCGTGACGCGAACGGGCACGCCGTGGGGCGAATCCATCGTGAATTCCGTCACATGCTGCTGGATGCTGCCGTCCTGGTGGTGGTTCTTGCCGTGAATATCCGAGGCCAGCGCGCCGCCGACGGTCACAAATCGCGTCCCCGGCGTGACCGGCACGAAGAATCCGAGCGGCAGCACCAGGCGGATGATCGAATCGAGCGACATGCCGGATTCGGCCTGGATGGTCCCTGCCTCGAGGTCGATATTGAGGACGCCATCGAGGCCGGCCATCGCGAGCACCGCGCCACCCGCGTTCTGGGCCGAATCGCCGTAGCTGCGGCCAAGACCCCGCGCGATGAAGGAGCCGCGCTCCGCCGGCAGTTCGCGCTCAAGGTGGTGGTCGAACGCCCGTCGCACATCCGCGGCTTTTCGAATCGCGAAGACGTCGGCCGCGCTCTTCGGGGTGCCGCCCCATCCGCTCAGGACTTCCCGTCGATACGGCGGCGCGCCGAGAAGTGGCACGTCCGCGGGTCGCTTGAGGATGCGTCGTATCACTGATCCAGACTACGTTTCGCGGGCCGTTCTTGCGAATCGTCAGCCACTATTGGCGTCGCCCTCGCCGGTTTCGACGGCGCGCACTCCGGCGACCTCGGGCTCCGCATTCCCCATTCCCGCGCCGGATTCGTACATGCGCCGTACGATGTCCTCGATTAGCGGCTCTTCGATCGAGATGTCCACCACCTGCGTAAGCCGCACGACTTCGGCGATAAGGTCGGCGGCGTTCGTCTCTTCGCGCCGGAAGCGAAGCCACTGCCGTGGCCCATCGACCCGCTCGACGACAGCGTTCGCCACCACGAGCGGCGGCTGCACCTCGGCGAGGTCCACCACGAGCCGGCGGTCGCCGCCGAACCGCTCCTTGATGCGCTCGAGCGCGCCGTCGTACACGAGCCCGCCGCGGTCCACGATCATCACCCGCCGGCAGATGCGCTCGATGTCGCCCATGTCGTGCGTGGTCAGCAGGATGGTCGTCTGAAGCTCTTCGTTCACGCGCACGAGGAACTCGCGGATGCGCGCCTTCGCCACCACATCAAGCCCGATCGTCGGTTCGTCGAGGAAGAGGATCTCCGGGTCGTGGAGCAGCGCCGCGGTCACTTCGCCGCGCATCCGCTGGCCGAGCGAAAGCTGCCGCACCGGTGTCTCAAGAAAGCTCGCCATCTCCAGGATTTCGACGCAACGCTCGAGGTTCACGCGGTGCTTCGCCTTCTCGACGTGGTAGATGTGGCGCAGCAGTTCGAATGAATCGCGCAGGGGCAGGTCCCACCAGAGCTGCGTTCGCTGCCCGAAGACCACGCCGATGTGAGCTGCCAGTTCCGTCCGCCGCCGCGTCGGTTCGAGCCCGGCCACGCGCCCGGTGCCGCCCGTGGGCACAAGGATGCCGGTCAGCATCTTGATCGTGGTCGATTTGCCCGCGCCGTTCGGCCCGATGAACCCTGTCATCTCGCCCCGTTCGACCGCGAACGTCATCGCCTCGACCGCGCGCACGGTAATCGTCTGGCGGCGAAGTCGGCGCGCGATCGGCCCACGCGTATCATCCCGTCGCGCGACCTCGAACGACTTGCTCAGCGCTTCCACTTCAATGACTGGCACCCGGTGCTCCTTTCCTCGCGTTGCCGTGTTCGTTCGACTCGGCGGTTTGACCCGCGAAACTCAGTTCCCGGTGCTCCGGTAGTGCCGTACGCCGAACCGCCAGGCGGTCTGCGCGAGGATCAGCATGATGATCGCCACCACCGGCGAGAGGAACCGCAGGATGTCGGGCGACCCCAGCGGGTCCTCCTTGCCGAGGATGTAGAGCGAGGGGAAGTAGTTCACGAACCCGAGCGGAATGACGAATGTGAGGATTCGCCGCAGCCATCCGGTGTAGATGTTCAGCGGGTAGGCGGTGAACTGGTTGCCGCCGTAGGTAAACGCGTTCAGCACTTCGAGCCCGCTGCCGAGCGTCCAGAAAACGGTCGAGGCGCCAATCACCCAGATGCTCCCGAAGATGATGCCCGCCGAGACGAGCATAACCGCCATCAGCGCCACCCGGCCGGGGTCCCAGTCGATCGAGAGCTGGCTGAGCGCGTAGCCCAGCACCAGCAGCCCCTGCGCGATGCCGCCGATGTGCCGCAGGGCGAAATCGGCCGTGACCAGCTGGAAGAGCGACCCCAGCGGCCGCACGAGGAGGATGTCGAATCCGCCGGAGCGGATCATCTCGGGGAGCAGGTCCAGGTGCCCGACAGCCATGTCCGTGGCCTTGAATGCGACATACGACGTGCCGTAGAAGAAGCTGATCTCGGCCAGCGTCCACCCTTCGAGAGCGGGGATGTGCTTGAAAATCGCCCAGATCGCGACGAAATCGGCAATCGTGAGGATGAACGCGCCGAGCACGTAGAGCACGAACGACGTGCGGTACTGCACCTGGCTGCGAATCCGCGAGCCGACGAGAACCGGGTAGAGCGAGAGTTGGTTAGCCACCCTGCGTCACCACCCGTCGAGTCGCGGCCCCAAGCATCAGCCGCCCGAGCGCGAGCAGCGCCAGCGCCCAGCCGAGCTGCCCCGCGAGCATCCCCAGCAGTTCGATGCCCTGGTACTTGCCGAGGAAGATGTCGATTGGCACCTGGATCACGGCCGCGAACGGCAGAGCGCGTGCGAGAATCTGCAGCCCCTCCGGGAAGAACGAGATGGGGATGGCGAACCCAGAGAGCACGGTCCAGACGCCCGAAACGAGCGCGCCGACGCCCCGGTAGTCGAGCAGCCAGAACGCCGAGAGGTTCAGGATGAACCGCAACGCGAAGCTCACGACCACCGCGAGGACCACGCTCAGCACGAACACGAGCCAGCCGATCACGTCCGCCGGCAGCCGCAGGTCGAAGACGATGGCGCCGACCACGAACGGCGGAATGCCCCGGAAAATCGCATGGTAGACCGCCCGCCCGAGGTCCATCGAGAGCCAGTAGCCCTGGAAATCGAACGGCCGCGTGAGGTCCGTGACGATGTCGCCGCTGCGAATCTGGAGGGCGATATCCCACCAGCCCCAGAGGTAGACCGTCATCAGCAGGCCCTGCCCTACGAAGATGAAGGTCAGCGCGTCCGAAAGGTCGTAGCCGCCGACCTCGTCGCGCGCGGCGAAAAGCGCCACGAGCACAGCCGCGCGGAAGAAGCCGAACATCGTGTTCGTGAACACCCCGGCGATGGTCGCGGCGCGATACGTCGCATAGCGGCGGTAGCCACGCAGGAAGACTTCCCAGTAAAGCTGCATCGCTGCCTCCCGGAGTCAACGACGGCCAAGCCGCGTGAATTCGGACAACACGAACACCCGGCCACCGCGTGGGTGGCCGGGTTACGTATCCCCGGGCCGCACCGGCCACCCCCTGTGGACGCCTGCGGCCGAGGAACTTCTGACGGGACTACAACCAGAGAAACGCCGCGGAACGCGAAGAGTTAACGCAATTCACGGCCGCAGCGGAATTCTGTAAGACTTCCTGTCTAAGTCCGTGGCTTTGCCGCTCAGCTCAGCGGATGACCACCGCATCGATCGCGCCCATCAGTAGCGGCACGCCGGCTTCGACGGTGAGGTCGTCCAGCGCGATCTGTCGGCCATCGACCACCGCGACGACCGACTGCTCGCCTCCCGGCATGCTGCGCATGGGCACAAGCACGCCCGCCCTGTCTGCGGTGCCGCGAGGCAGTGCAATTCCGATGAGGAGCGTTCCGGGCCGTGCCGAAAGCACCTCTGTCGCGATCAGTTCGAGTTCGCGAGGCTTCGAGACCCCACCAGGTTCGGACCCAGCGGGAGCCGCCGAGAGCGGATGCTCGCTCCCATCGACACCGAAGACGACGCCCTCCCCGTCGGCGGCTGCCCTGAACCAGCGAGAATCCACCGACCACCCCGAAGCGGACCCGAAGGTGTCGTTCGACGACATGAACACCCAGTCGAAGGAGAAACTCGAAACGTCTCGCTCGATCACCGCGCGACCGGTCACGACATCCATAATCACGATCCCGTCCTTCGTCCACGCGAGGTACCGGCCATCTGGCGAGCGCACCGGATCTGGCGCGACAAAGGACGACATCTCGAAGCCAAATGGACCGGCCGGGAGATCAACCGGGTCGCTGCCATCGACCGGCAGGAGCTGGAACCGCAACTCGAAGTCCTCCAGTTCGCCCGAACCAATCGATGCCAGCACGTGAGCGCCGTCGGGTGCCAGTGCGAGACCCTGGTAGTTCCCAGGGTCGCCGAGGAGCCGCACTTCGCCGGTATCAGGATTGAATAGCCGAACCTGCGGCCCTTCGCGATGGAGCGGCTCAAGCGACAGGTGAGCGACCCAGAGCCCGGGGGTCAGCGGGCCATAATCCCGGCTCTCATCATCGCCGCCAAGCAGCACGAAGACCACGACCAGGCTCGCGCCGATTGCGCCGAGCGAAGCGGCCAGGGCGAGCAGGACCGGCGCCCGCCGCCGCATCCGGCGGGGAACACCCGCAATCCCCTGTCGCGAACGCCACCACGCCCCGGCTTCCTCGCGCGACGCGAAGCCCAACCGCGTGAGCACCTCGCTGACGTGGTGTTTCGCGCCATCGAGAGAGATGTCCAGCCGCTCCGAAATGTCCGGGTTCGAACGGACGTCCGCGATGAGGTCGAGGACTTCGCGTTGCCTCGGCGTCAGCGCCGAAAGGTGCGCTTCGGCAAAATCTTCGGCCGCACTCAGGCTCGTCCGCCGCTCTGTTTGCGATTCAGTCATGCGGATACGCTATCACGGTCGAGATTCCGCCCCACTACCCGATTAGCGATTCCACAATCTGCAATATGGCCTAAACCGGCTTCTTCGGGACCATCACCTTGCGCTTGAAGTAGCAGACCTCTTCGCCGCGCTGGTTTACGCCCCGCGTCTCCACGGTGACAATGCCGCGGTCGCCAGACGACGTCTCGCGCTTCTCCAGCACGAGCGTTTCCGCGCGAATCGTGTCGCCATGGAAGGTCGGCTTCGAATGCTTCAGCAGTTCGACCTCGAGGTTCGCAATCGCCTTGCCGGAGACATCGACCACACTCATCCCCAGCACCAGCGAGTACACATAGTTGCCGACGACCAGGTTCTGCTTGAACTGCGTCTCTTC
>JBBSKE010000227.1:0-6318 GCA_038256595.1 Tepidiformales bacterium
AATCCCCCATCCCGTTCGCGGGGATCACGACGACCACGACCCACAAGACGCTTCGCGGCCCACGAGGCGCCCTCGCCATGACCACCGCGGAGCATGCCGAGGCGCTCGACAAGGCGGTCTTCCCGGGCACCCAGGGCGGCCCGCATCTCCACACCATCGCCGGCAAGGCGGTCGCGTTCGGCGAGGCTCTTCGCCCCGAATTCAAGGACTACGCCCAGCGCATCATCGAGAACGCGACCGCCTTGGCCGAGGGGCTCATCTCGGGCGGGCTGCGATTGGTCTCGGGCGGCACCGATAATCACCTCATCCTCGTCGATTGCAACTCGGTCGGCATCAGCGGCCTCAAGGCTCAGAACGCACTCCAGGGCGCCGGGATTATCACCAACAAGAACACCATCCCCTACGACCAGCGCTCCCCCTTCGTAACCAGCGGCCTTCGCTTGGGAACACCCGCGCTCACGAGCCGGGGCATGGGCAAGGTGGACATGGCGACCGTCGCCGAGTGGATCTGCCGCGTCCTTAAGGACCCGGATGGCGATGGCGTGCGCGAATCGGTGCGGCTCGAAGTGGCCGAATTCGCTCGCCCGTTCCCGGTTCCGGGTATCAGGAAGTAGAAATTAGGAAATAGAAAATAGGGACGAGCAGATGTGCATTACCGCGAACTGACGGTCTGGCAGAAGGCGATGGAAGCAGCACGGGAAATTTACCGGATCGCGCCATTATTGCCGAGGGAAGAGACGTACGGCATGCGCTCTCAGCTGACGCGAGCAGCAGTTTCGGTGCCGGCGAACATCGCGGAGGGTTGGGCGGCGGGAGTCGCAACGCGAAAAAGGCGCAGTTTCTGTCGATCGCACAGGTCTCGCTGGCTGAAACTGAGACTTTGCTAACCCTCTGCGAGCAGATTGGCTGGTTTCCAGAATCCGAGACCACACCTGCGCGGCCTGCTGATCGAAGTGGGCAAAATGTTGACGGCGATGAGGCGAAACTTCCGCGAGAGCAGAAAATTAGGTGAGGAGAAAATAGGAAATAGAGCATTGGAGAAAAGTCTCACTACTTCCTATTTGCTATTTCTAATTCCTAGTTTCTCTGACCTATTTCCTCCCCCTTCGCTTCCGTACAATCGCCCCATGACCACCGCCCGCCGCGAATCCCTCGCCCGCCGCTGGAACCTCTCCCGCGAACTCGTCCTCGTACCTGCCGGCCTGCATGTGCCGATCGATGGCACGGACCAGCCGCACGACTTCCACGCCCACCCCGAATTCGTCTATCTCGCGGGCGAAGGCGTGCCTGGCGCGGTCGTGACGTTCGACCCCGGCGAGGGCTGGACGCTGTTCGCGCCGGTCGCCTCGCAGGAGACGCGCATCTGGGAAGGTGATGGCGAGTCGCTCGACGCCCTCCGCGAACGTAGCGGCATTGACCGCGTGCGCCCCTCATCCGAACTCGACGGCTGGCTCGAACGGCGGCGGGGCGAATCGCTCGCCCTCCTCGGCAACCACGACATCGAGCGGCAATCGCGCGGCTACAGCGTCACGAGCTGGAACGCTCTCGAACTCAGCGAGGACGAATCCCTCTCGGCGCGGCTCTCGGAGCAGCTCTCCGAGGCACGCCGCTCGAAGGACGCCGAGGAGATTCGCCGGATGCGCGCCGCGGTCGATTCCTCGCGGGCCGGGCACCTCATGGCCATGGGTATCGCGAAGCCGGGCATGACCGAACGCCGTGTAGCCATCGAACTCGAAGCCGAATTCTTCCGGAATGGCGCCCTGCGCACCGCCTCCGGCTCGATTGTCGGAAGCGGCACGAACGGCTCGATTCTCCACATTGCGCCGACGAACCGCGTCCTTCGTGAGGGCGACCTGGTGCTCATCGACGCGGCCGCCGAGTTCGAGAACTATGCCGCGGACATCACGCGCACGTTCCCGGTCGGCCCGCGCTACCAGGGCATCCAGCGCGACCTCTACGAACTCGTGCTCGCCACCCAGCAGGCGGCCATCGCTGGCGTGCGGCCCCAGCAGCAGTACCGTGACCTCCACCTCGCCGCTGCCCTCCAGATTGCGAGCGGCCTGCGGGACCTCGGCATCCTCCGCGGCGACCCCCAGGACCTCTTCGAACGCGACGCGCACGCCATGTTCTTCCCGCACGGCCTCGGCCACATGATTGGCCTTTCGACCCACGACGCCGGCGGCTGCCTCGCCGGGCGGGATAAGTCGGACCGCTTCGGGCTCAAATGGCTGCGCTCTGACCTGCCCCTCGAACCAGGCTACGTCGTGACCATCGAGCCCGGGATCTACTTCGTGAAGGCGCTCCTGACCGACCCCGCCTGGCGCGAAAAGTACCGCGAGGATGTGAACTGGGAGCTCGTGGATACGATGCTCGAATTCGGCGGCATCCGCATCGAAGACGACGTCCTCGTAACCGAAACCGGCGCCGAAGTCCTCAGTGCGGCCATCCCGAGTTCGATCGCCGCGATCGAAGAGATTCGCGCCGAGGCGCTGGCTCGGCCATCCTGAAGCCCGCGAAGCTCGACTGGCGACAGCTGCGCGTAACTTGACGCTGCCGGTGCCGAAAGTCGAGATTTCGCGAGCCGGATGGAACCAGACGGTTTTGCGAGCCGCGGTGAAGGCATCGCCGCCGCGGACTCGCCAGTGTTGAGCGACCTGTCGTCGAGTGTTTCCAGTCAGCGCCGGACTACGGTAGGAACCGCGCTATCGGCCACCACAAACCGTCGTAAGAGCACCAGCCCAGCGCTAAACAGCACGACCGAGGCCATCAGAATCGCCAGTTCGTGCGGCGTGCTCAGGATGCCTAGAGTGACGATGAGTGCCGTCGCGCCCGCGGGAGGATGGAGCGCCTTTAGCCCGGATGTCGCGCCGACCGTCAGCGCAAGAGCGAGCGACAGTGCCCCGATTCGCGCCATCGACATCCCTTCGACCGCCACCGGGGCGTGGTTTCCGAGGCCAGCGCCGTGCAGCACGAGGAACCCGACCACCGCCGCCACCGAGTGCGAAACGAACACTGCTCTCGGCCGCGCGGCTGGCGAATTCGGCGCGGTCGCACACAGGTCGGCGGTCGCGCCGAGCGATGGGAAGATAAACGGCTCGCGCGTGAGCCAGGCGAGGCCAGCCGCCAGCGCCGTGACGATGCCAACCCAGACCGCCGGCGTGACATGCACCATGTGGCACGAGTTGCGCATGGAATGGACGCGCAGAGGCAAGAGCATGTTCGATACGTTAGAACGCCGCAACATTACCGGCACATGTTTTGAAGAAGCGATAAGAGCGCGACGCCGAGCCCCTGGGAGCGAAAGGCGTTCTATGCTTTACGGCAGGAGATTCCATGATCTCGTGGCCCATCCCTGCTGCTCAGCTCGCCGAAGTGCGCCAGCTCATCGTCGAACTCGCCGTCTCCGCCGAGGGTGGCGACCTGCTCGAACTCAAGCACGACGCGACTCTGCCCATCGCTGGCACAGGCCGCAGGCGCCAGGTCGAATTGTTCGTTCGCTACGCCGTCGGGGAGGTGGAGCACTCGCGCGTCGTCGAGACCCAGAAACGTGGCCGCAAGGTCGATGACCAGTTCCTAGACGCGGTCGAACGGCGGCTCCAACAGTTGGGAATCGATGGCGCGATTATCCTCTGCGACGCCGGATTCACGCACGACGTCCTCAAGCGCATCGAGCGGAGCAGGCTGCTCACGGCCGTGCAGTACTGGAAGCCGAACGTCGCGTTGTGGCCGATTGACCCGGCCGGCGTGCTCGCGACCATCACCCGGATCGATAGTCCGCCAGTGCCGATTGTGCTCGAACCGGCCGTCTCGATGACTCGCCTTGGCACGAACGACAACCTGCTGGTCCTTCTTGGACGCGAACCGGCGGCCGGGTGCGTGGTTGCCGCGGTCATGCCTCGCAAGGCCGACGAACGCGGCGAACACCACATCTCCCTCTGGGTGCTCGAAGACGACGAACCCTTCCGCGCGGGCGAGGCGACGATCCACGTGACGATGCCCGATGGCAGCCGCCGGCTGGTCATTGGCCCCACCGGGGACCCGCTCCTTGTGCCTCCCGCCATCGAACAGGGATGATGAAAAAGCTACCGGAGGTGCCGCCACAATGACTTTAACCGATCGCTACGGAGAGCCGCTTTCGACTTCCTCGGCCGAAGCCGCCGAGCGCTACAGCGAGAGCCTCGACGCCGTCCTCGCCTTCGATGGCGGTGTGCTCCCGGCCGTGGACCTCGCCCTCGAAGCCGACCCTGAGTTCGCCATCGCCCACATCCATCGCGCCCGCGCCCTCCAGGTGGAGGGCCGCATGCCGGAGGCCCTCGAGAGCCGCGAGCGTGCTCGGGCGCTTGCCCCCAGCGCGACCGCGGAAGAGCAGGCGCACATCGCCATCATTTCGCTCGCGATCGACGGAAACGGCCCTGCCGCCCTTGCCGCGATTAAGTCTCAGCTCAAGGCGCGGCCGCGCAACGCCTTCCTCCTCGCCCAGGCGGTCGGCCCCTTCGGGCTTTTCGCGTTCGGCGGCTACCAGGACCGCCACGAGCAGAACCTCGCGCTCCTCGAATCCGTCCGCGACGCCTATGGCGACGACTGGTGGTACACGAGCTCCCTCGCCTTCGCCCTGAACGAACTGAACCGATTCTCCGAATCCGTGCCCCTCGCCGAACGCGCCTACGAGATGCGGAAGACCGGCAACGCCGCTCACACGGTCGCCCACGTCTATTTCGAGACCGGCGGCGTCGACGCGGGCGTCTCCTTCCTCGAAGGTTTCCTCTCATGGCATCCGCGCGAGGCCCAGATTCACAGTCACCTCGGCTGGCATCTCGCCCTGTTCGAACTGGCGCGCGGCAACCCTGCTGGCGCGAACCAGATCATGGACGACCTCCTCCGGCCGGCGATCTCCCACGGTTCGCCGTTGAGCACGCTCGCAGACGGCGCTGCGCTCGTCTGGCGTCAGCAGCTCATCGGGGCCGAGTCGGCCGAAAATGCCGCGAGCGATGTCGCCGTCTACGCCAGCGAGCGTTTCGGCCGTCCAGGAGTCACCTTCGCCGACCTCCACTGCGCCCTCGCCTATGGCGCGACCGGCAACTTCATCGCCCTCGAATCGCTCGCCGCGCAGCTCCAGGAGCGGCTCGCGGAGGGCAAGATTCCTGCCGGCGAGGTCGTGCCCGCAGTCGTCCAGGCCATCACTGCGTTCGCCCGCGAGGACTACGCCGCCGCCATCGCCCTGCTCGAACCGGTCGCCCACCAGGTGGTCAAAGTCGGCGGCTCGAACGCCCAGCGCGAGGTCTTCGAAGACACCCTGCTCGAAGCCTACATCCGCGCCGGCCGCTCCGAGCCTGCGAGGGAGCTCCTCGAGCGCCGCCTCGCCCGCCGCCCGTCGCTGCTGGATTCGGCCCGAAAGACGAGGGTCGCCAGCCTCGCCATCGCCTGATTCGGCGGTATTCTCGCGCTCCCAAGAGCCGCTGCGCGCGTAGCCGATGCGCTTTCGCCCTCGTGTATGCTGGATCCACTACGCCAACGGGGATTCCATGGACGACCAATCCGTACTCAAGCACATCGGTGACCTCGTCGCCGAAGACCACGAGATTCTCAAGCACGAGGCGGCCACCGGCGGCGACCTTGAGCACCATGTTCGCCTCAAGGAGATCGAGGAGACGCTCGACGTGCTCTGGGACTTGCTTCGCCGCCGCCGTTCGGCCCGCCGCTCCGGGCAGGACCCGGACGATGTCCAGCCGCGAGACCGCGCGCTCGTCGAACGTTACCTGCAGTAAGGAAGGACCAGATCGTGAAGAAGAAAATCCAGCAGTACGAGAACCACGACATCCTCGTCACCTTCGACCCGAACCTCTGCATCCACGCCGCGCGCTGTCTGCAGCATCTTCCAGCGGTGTTTGACGTCAGCCGCCGCAAGTGGATTGATGTCGATGCGGGCTCGGCAAGTGACATAGTGAAGGCGGTCGAGCGCTGCCCCAGCGGTGCGCTCCACCACGCGCGCAAAGACGGCCGCGATGTCGAGCTGGCGGATGTCCCTGCGTACGCAGTTCCTTCGGCAAACGGCCCCGTGATGATTCGCGGTGACCTCCAGATCCTCGATGCAGAGGGCGGAGTGATCGCTTCGGGCACCCGTTTCGCGCTCTGCCGCTGCGGCGCTTCGGAGAACAAGCCGTTCTGCGACAATTCCCACCGCGCGACCGGATTCCAGGCTCCATAGGCCACGTTCCTCGCCAGAGACAAGAAAAGTGGCCCCGGATTCGCGTCCGGGGCCACTTTTGTGTGTGTTCGATGTTCGAGGGTGAGGCTTACTTGCCGCCCTTGAACTTGCGG
>JBBSKE010000228.1:0-6302 GCA_038256595.1 Tepidiformales bacterium
CTCGTCGCCGGCTTCGTCACCCTGAATTTCGGCCGCTTCAGGGACGTCGAGGGCTTCGGCCACAGTCGCCAGCTCTTCGGGATCGACAAGGTCGGTGTCGTTTAGTGATTCGCCAGCCTTCTCCAGGTCTTGCGGCCGGGCGAAGGGTGATAGTGCCTCGGCCACGGCAGATGCTTCGTCCACCGCTGGTGGGATGCCAGTCGTGGCGTCGGGTTCGACTGGTTCGGTCGCTGCCGGGGCGTCGGATGGCAGAGTACGCAGCTGCGGCAGGGCGCCGAGACTCGGCTGGACCGCCTCGGCATTCGTTGCGGCGCCGGTCATCGCCTGCAGAATGCGCGCGTCGGAATCGGGCGCGTCCTTCAGGCCGTAGGCGACGAGGATGGCGTTTCGCACTTCGTCCTGCATCGAAATCGCTTCGAGTTCGTTGAAGGCGTACCAGCCAGCGCCCATGCCGATCGGGATCTCGGGCTCGCCGGACCAATCGACCGCCCCATAGAGGTTGTAGATGACCTGGCCCTCGCCATCGGGCAGGTAGAGCGTCTCGAGGAAGCGCTCTTCGGGCTCGGTCATGATGATGCCGAAGGTTTCGAGCGCCTCGGCCATCGCCTCGTCGGCGTCGGTCTGGCGCGGCTGGAGTTCGCCTCCGGGCAGCTCCCAGGGCGAGCGCGGCGTCTGGCGGATGAGCAAGATGCGCCCTTCGCGTTCGACGATGGCGCCGAGATGGATGCGATTCGTCATACCAAACCTCCGCCCGGCACCTGGCCGGGGATGACCCCTGTTCGCCGCCGGCAACGCGCGTTAGCCATATCCGAGGCTCCCGGATTTGAGCTCCGAAGCGTTCTGTTCCGCGACTTCCACCGCTCGCAACATGGCGCGGGCCTTATTGCCAGATTCCATGTACTCCTCCTCCGGGGTGCTGTCGTAGACAACGCCACCGGCGGCCTGCACATAGGCAACAGAATCCTTCATCCAGATGGTGCGAATGGCAAGGGCCGTCTGGAGATTACCGAAGAGATCGATATACCCGACGCAGCCGCCGTAGCCGCCGCGCCGCTCCTGTTCGAGCTCGGCGATGATCTCCATCGTCCGGATCTTGGGCGCGCCGGTGACCGTCCCATGCGGGAAATAGGCGCGCAGGGCGTCGTAGACCGAGATCTCCGGCCGAAGCTCGCCCTTCACGTGGGAAACCATGTGCATCACATGAGAGTATCGCTCGATCTGCATGAGTTCGGTTACGGTCACCGTTCCCGGAACACAGACGCGGCCGAGGTCGTTGCGGGCGAGGTCCACGAGCATGATGTGCTCGGCGCGCTCCTTCTCCGAACCGGTGAGTTCGGCGGCCATGCGTGCCTCGTCTTCGGCGTCGCGGCCACGCCGTCGAGTGCCGGCGATCGGATGCGTTTCGATGACCCCGTCCTCGACGACGATGAGCATCTCCGGCGAGGCGCCGACGACGTGCATGTCGCCCAGTTCCATGAAGTACATGTAGGGCGATGGGTTGATGCTCCGCAGCGCGCGGTAGACCTCGAAGGGCGGCACTTCCGTCTTCAGGCTGAAGCGCTGCGAGAACTGGATCTGGTAGGTGTCGCCCTTCTTGATGTACTCCTGGGCCTTGCGCACGCCGGCCATGAACTCGTCTTTGGTGCGATTCGACTCGAACACCGTGGGGCCGGCGCGGGTTGGCATCGGCGAGTAGGGCAGGCCGTTCAACGGTGTCGAGAGCCGCGAAACGAGTTCGTCGATCTTGAACTCCGCCTGCCGGTAGGCCGAATCGACCTCACCATCGAGGCGCACGTGACTGACGACCATGATCTTGTGCATCACATGGTCGAACACAAGGATAGTGTCGCAGAAGAGGAAGACCGACTCCGGCATGCCCTGGGGGTCCTTCTCCGGCATCGGCAGCCGCTCGTAGAAGCGTGCACACTCGTAGGCCATGTAGCCGACCGCGCCGCCGTTGAACTTCGGCAACCCGGCAACGCGTACCGGCGTGAAGCGCTTCAGTTCCTCTTCGATGTGGACCAGCGGGTCGCCGCGCAGGGCGCCCTCACCGGCAGTGTCGCCCGTTCGCATCACGCGGTACGGTTCGGTGCCGATGAAGCTGTAGCGGGCCATGCGCTCGCCCCCTTCGACCGATTCGAAGAGGAACGAGTACTTCCCGCGCGCCACCTTGAGATAGGCGGAGACGGGCGTTTCGAGGTCAGCCATGACTTCGCGGAAGATGGGCACGACGTTGCCGTCGCCGGATTTCGCAATTGCGCGGACTTCCTCCAGGGAGGGACGAGAGTTCATTTCGGGCCTCCGGGGGACCGGTGTTTGTCGAGGTAGTTCAGGTCCAGCGCGTCGCGGACCAGTTCGAGCGTTTCCTGGGCGATAACGCGCGCCGATTGCGACCCTGCTTCCAGGTAGTCGCGCACCAGCGGCATGTTCGCCTCGTAGTAGGCGCGGCGGTCGCGAATCGGCTCGAGGAACGTGTTCAGGGCGACGATCAGCCGCTCCTTCAACTCCTTGTTGCCAACGCCGACGGTCGTGTAGCGCTCCTTGAGGTCGGCGACTTCGGCCTGGTCGGCGTTGAAGGCGTCGTGATAGAGCAGGATCGGGTTCTCTTCGACCACGCCGGGCTCGTTCGCACGGCGCGTTGGTGGCCCGCCATACATCGACATAACGGCTTTGCGAACCGTCTCGGCATCGTCCTTGAGGTTGATCACGTTGCCGCGGGACTTACTCATCTTCGCGTTGCCATCCGTGCCGACGAGCCGGGCAACCCGGCCGACGAGCGCTTCCGGCTCCGGGAAGACGGGCTTGAAGCGCGTGTTGAAGCGGCGGGCCGTCTCGCGCGTCAGTTCGATATGCGGGAGCTGGTCCTCGCCGACGGGCACGAGGTGCGCGCGCGGCATGAGGATGTTCGCCACCTGCATCACCGGGTAGTTGTAAAAGGCGACCGGCACAGATTTGCCCGTGGTCGAATCGTCGCCGGTCTCGAGCGCTTCCATCTCCGCCTTGAGCGTCGGGTTGCGGGAGAGCATTCCGAGCGGCAGGAACCAGCTCAGGTGGCAGGTGAGTTCGGCGTGCTCCGGCACGAGGCTTTCGATGACGAAACTCGAACGAGCCGGGTCCAACCCGACGCCGAGCCAGTCCAGGGCGACCTCCCAGACCGACCGCCGGATGTGGGCGATATCGTCTGCGTAGTCGCTGACCTGGTAATCGGCGATGAGGAACTGGCACTCGTACTCGTCCTGCAAGCGCACCCAGTTTTCGAGGGCGCCCGCGTAGTGGCCGAGGTGAAGCGGGCCGGTGGGGCGGATGCCGGTAAGAATGCGCTTGCGGTCAGTCATCGCTGGTTCCCTCTCGGGCCGCCGGGGCGTGGGCCGGGACCACCCGGCGCGTTGCGTGGCGTGAAGTTGCTGCCGCCGCCTCCGGGGCCAGGGCCGCCGTGGCCGCCCTGGGGCGCGCGTTCGAGGCTGCGGAGGGAAGCGCCAAGCTGGCGGCTGGCCTGGTCGGCGAGGTCGAATTCGGCCATGAAGACCTGGTCCTGCTCGTTCGTGACCAGCGCCAGGACATGCAGCCAGGCGCGGCACTGGGCGAGCGCTCCACGGGCATCGCGGTAGAGCGCGACCTGGGCGCCACCTTCGCGCGACGCTCCCTCGGCGATGAGCGCGGCAGCCATGCCTGCCTGTTCGAACGCCTTCGCCTGGGCATCTGCCGAGGCTTTCAGGTTCGATACGATGCGCAGGCGGCCCACGCTGCTCGCGAGGCGGACGCTGGTGTTGAACGCCTCGACGTTCTGGTAATCGAATTCGGCCATCAGTTCACCCCGGGCATTTCGTAGCGACCATCGAGGAAGGAGAGCAGCCGGCTGGCGGCAGCGCTCGCGGCCCGGATGGTCGCGTCGTCGTTCGTGTTGAGTTCGAGAATCGCAGTCGTCATGAGCATGATCCTTTTGCGGCGCGGATGCCGACCTAGATGACTGGGAGATGAGTCATGGCTTCGGCGACCTTTTCGGCCGGGTAGTGGTCGTCGATCAGCCGCCCGCCGAGGTAGTCGTCGTAGGCCGCGAGGTCGAGGAAGCCGTGGCCGCTGAGGTTAAAGAGGATGACGCGCGATTCGCCCGCTTCCTTGGCTGCGAGGGCCTCGTCGATGGCGCCCTTGATCGCGTGGCTGCTCTCCGGCGCGGGGATGATGCCCTCGGTCTTGGCGAAGAGCACGGCGGCCTCGAAGCAGGGGTTCTGCGGATAGGCGCGCGCTTCGATGTAGCCCTCTTCGTGCAATTGCGAAAGCAACGGCGCCATCGCGTGGTAGCGCAGGCCGCCAGCGTGGATCCCCGGCGGCATGAAGGTGTGGCCGAGGGTGTGCATCTTCATGAGCGGCGTCAGCCCGGCCGTGTCGCCGAAGTCGTAGCGGTATTCGCCCATCGTCAGACTCGGGCAGGATGCCGGTTCGACCGCGAGGAAGCGCGTCTTCGGACGGTCGCCATCAAGCGTGTGTTTGAGGAACGGGAACATCAGCCCGGCCGCGTTCGAACCGCCGCCGGCGCAGCCGACGATGACGTCCGGGTATTCGCCGGCGATCTCCATCTGCTTGACCGCCTCCTGGCCGACCACCGTCTGGTGGAGGAGGACGTGGTTCAGCACCGAACCGAGCGAATATTTCGTGTCCTCGCGCATGGCTGCATCTTCGACCGCTTCGCTGATCGCGAGGCCGAGCGCGCCGTTGCTCTCCGGGTCCTCGGCGAGCGCCTGGCGGCCGGCATTCGTGTCCTCGCTCGGGCTGGCGACCACGGAGCTGCCCCAGACCTGCATCATCGAGCGGCGGTAGGGCTTCTGGTTGTAGGAGATCTTGACCATGTAGACCTTGGATTCGATCCCGAAGAGGTTGCAGGCGAAGGCGAGCGACGAGCCCCACTGACCCGCGCCGGTCTCCGTAGCGATGCGCGTGACGCCTTCCTGCTTGTTGTAGTAGGCCTGGGGCACGGCGGTATTCGGCTTGTGCGAGCCCGATGGCGAAACGCCTTCGTACTTGAAGTAGATGTGCGCCGGGGTGCCCAGCGCCTTCTCCAGGCCGGTCGCGCGAATCACCGGCGATGGCCGCCAGATCTTGTAGATCTCGCGCACTTCGTCCGGGATGGCGATGTACCGCTCGGTGCTGACTTCCTGCTTGATCAGTTCCATCGGGAAGAGCGGCGCCAGGGCTTCCGGGCCGACAGGCTCATGGGTTGCCGGGTGAAGCGGCGGCGCCGGCGGATTCTTGAGGTCCGCGGCGATGTTGTACCAGTGCGTCGGCATTTCGGATTCGGAAAGATTGATCTTCTTGTCTGCCATGGCGCTGCTCCTTTTGGGTACTGCGGCGAATGAAGGGCTGCCGCCCGGTTGCTTGCCGGCGGAGGTTAAGCCGCCCACCGGGTGCCCCGGCGGACAAAGAAAAACCCCTCCGTCCTGTAACGCAAAGGACGAGGGGTACTCGTGGTGCCACCTTTGTTCCCCGGCGCAGACCGGGGCACTTAGCAGCGACGGCACACTCTCAGTAGGAGTGGCGATCGCCCGGGCGGTGATAACGGTGCCCTTCCGCCGGCTTCTACTGGGCTTTCGCCGTTCGTTCCGGTGCTCCCGGGTCCATTCACCTGTCGCGCAGCTACCAGGATTCCACCATCCCCGGCTCTCTGTGTGCCCGCCAGACCGGCTACTCTTCCCGATCAACGCAGCTCTATGAAATTGTCGATGCCAACGGTAGTGGGCGATGCAGCGGCCTGTCAAGACGTTTGCGCGCCACCGAGCCCGGACAGTCCGGGCGGGAAATCGGCCGTCGGCGGAGCCCTGACTGTTAGCACTCTTGACGTTGGAGTGCTAAGGCCGACAGAATCGAAGTACGGTATCATTTTTGCAGCGACCCGTTCGCCCATGACCCGGAGGAGCCCCTTGCCCACATACGAATACCACTGCTCGAGCTGCAATTCGACGTATGAACTGCGCCAGGGCTTCGATGCAGCCACAGAGCACCTCTGCGAAGAATGCAAGAAGGCCACCGCCAAGCGCGTCCTTCATGCCCCCCGCGTCCTCTTTAAGGGCTCCGGCTTCTATGTGACCGATAGCAAGGGCAAGTCCACCGCTGGTGCGACCGATGCCCCCGCTGCCTCGAGCGATGCCAAGGGCGACAGCAAGTCCGACAGCGGCGAGTCCAAGGCCCCGGCGAAGACAGAAGCCGCGACGACCAGCTCCAACTCCGAATCCTCCTCGTCATCCGCCTCCGCTAGTGCGGCGAGCAGCGATTGACGAGGTTGTCGCGAAAATTGTCGCATCAGTCGGTCC
>JBBSKE010000229.1:0-6293 GCA_038256595.1 Tepidiformales bacterium
CATTGCGGCAGCGGCACCTACATTCGCAGCCTCGCGCGCGATATCGGTGTCGAAATCGGATGTGGTGGGCACCTGTCAGCCCTGCGCCGGACTTCGGCTGGCGGTTTCGACCTTGAGCAGGCGGCAACACTCGAGGAACTCGCGCTCGTGGCGAACCTGGGGAAGCTCGAAGAGGCACTCCTGCCGATCGACGCGGGCATTTCGGAGATGAACACGGCTATCCTCGCGGAGGAGAAGGCGGCCCGCGCGCGCAACGGTCTGGTGGTCGAAGTGACCCCCGAGCGGCCTGCTGAAGCCGGGGACCTGGTGCGGCTCTACACCGAATCCGGCGTTTTCTTCGGCATCGGGGAGGTGGGCCCCGGGCCGACAGTGCATGCAAACAAGGTCATCCACCCGTCCGCCTGAGAGCTTTTTGAGATGCGGCCCGGGGTATTTTGAGTTCGGGCGAGTTGACGCGTTGACATCGCCCGATATCATGAAACAAGACAACTGCTTAATTGCTTATGCGTCCAAGCAGATACCCGTGTCGCTTTGAAGGAGTGCCCAATGGAAGCCTACTGCATGAAGTGCAAAGAAAAGCGCGAGATGAACGATCCGAACGCAATCACGATGAAGAATGGCAAGCCTGCGACCGAGGGCAAGTGTTCTGTCTGCGGGACGAAGATGTTCAAGATCGGCGCCGCGAAAGCGACCGCCTAGTTCGCTCGTATCGAACCCGGCCGGGCCGTCCTACGCGTTTACGACGTCGAGGACTGCCCGGTGCAACACCCCATTCGAGGCAATTGCACTGGTTCCCGGCCCCGCTTCGCCGGACCAGGTCGTGATCGTGCCGCCAGCTTCGATGATCACGGGATAGAGCGCCGCAATATCCCAGTGATTCATCTCCGGGTCGAGCATCGCCTCCGCCCGCCCTGCCGCCACCTGGAGATAGCCGAAACAATCGCCCCAGGTGCGCAGCAGGCTCACTTCCTCACACATTTTCGCAAATCCAACCGGATACTTCTCGAACTGGCGTTGAAAACTCGTCGTGGCGATGGTCGCCTCCGAGAGATTCGCCACCGACGAGACATGGATCCGCTCGCCGTTCAGCCAGGCGCCATGCCCCTTCGCTCCCCATGCCGTCTCGCCGGCCGCGTGGCAGCCGATGAGCCCGACCACCGGAGTGCCAGCGTCTTCGAGCGCGATCAGTGTTCCGAAGAGCGGCACATGGTGAATGAACGCCTTCGTGCCATCAATTGGGTCGAGCACCCAGCGGTAACGGCCAACCCCGGGAGTTTCGCCGAACTCCTCGCCGAGGACGCCGTGTCCCCGGCATTCGCGGCCGAGGAACTCGCGAATCGCCTCCTCGGCGCGGCGATCGGCGAGGGTCACGGGCGTGCGGTCGGCTTTCAGTTCGACCGCGGTGCCGGAAGTGTAGAGCGGCATGATGATTTCGCCCGCGATGCGCGATGCCTCACGCGCGATGGCCGCGAAGGCCAGGAGGTCGTCACTCATCGGGTGGAATCGCCGCGGCGGTATTCGATGGTCAAGTCGTCCAGTTCACGCTTGAGGCCGGGGTCGAGCGGCGTGTCGACGGCGGCGATGGCCTCGTCGAGCTGCTCCGGGCGGCTCGCGCCGACGATCGGCGACGAAATGACCGGGTTCGCCAGCACCCAGGCGACCGACATCTGGACCATGCTCATGCCCGCCGCCTGCGCGTAGGGGCGGAGCTGCTCGACGGTCTCGAATTCGCGCTCGTGCCAGTAGCGCTCCTGGTAGCGCGGGCCAGCCGTGCCGAGGGTGAAGCGCGAGCCCTCTTCCGGGCCTTCTTCGCGGCGATGCTTGCCGCTGAGGAGGCCGCCAGCGATCGGGTTGTAGGGAATCACGCCGACGCCGTCTTCCTTGCAGACTTCGAACAATTCGCGTTCGGGTTCGCGGTAGAGCAAGTTGTAGCGCGGCTGGACCGAGTCGAAGCGGACGACATTCATCGCCTCGCTGCGGCCGAGGGCACGGGCGAGCTGGTAGGCGAGGAAGTTCGAGCAGCCGACGTAGCGCGCCTTGCCCGACCGGACGACGTCTTCGAGCGCGCGAAGGGTCTCGTCGATGGGCGTCGTTGGGTCCGGGCCGTGGAGCTGGTAGAGGTCGACGTAGTCGGTCTGGAGGCGGCGAAGGGAGCCGTCGATGGCGTCGAGGATGTGCTTGCGCGAATTGCCGGAGTCCCAGCGGCGCGTGCTCATCTGGCCATTGCACTTGGTGGCGACGATGTAGTCGTGTCGGCTGCCGCGCATCCAGCGGCCGAGGATCTCCTCGGTGCGGCCGACGGATTCGAGCGTGCCGCCGAGCGGGTAGACGTCGGCAGCGTCGAAGAAGGTGATGCCGTTGTCCACGGCCTTTTCGATGATGTCGTGCGAAGTTGGCTCGTCGCACTGCAGGCCGAAGGTCATGGTGCCGAGACAGAGCCGGGAAACCTTGAGGCCGGTGCGGCCAAGGCGGGTGTATTTCATGGAGCAACTCCAGGAGGTGGTGGAGCGAGTTTACTTCGAATGGCAGTGGGGCACGACGGCGGCGGCAAGTCGTGGCAGAGGCGAAATGCGGGCGTCACCGGGAAATAGCAACAAACGACCGCTGCGCCCCTCAGCCTTCGAATGGCGTGCGGCACTTGAGACAGGCCTGTCCGCGTCCCCTCGCTTGCGGTCGGGGACTCCCAGGAGCGGAGCGTGGTGCCCCGCATGCTCCTACTGGAGGGCTGCGTAGGGGCGATAGACCGCGTCCGGGCGCCATTCGTAGGGGAGCGGCCCGAGCGCGGGACCGACCTGGACGGCGTTCGAGCCATCGAGGTCAGAAACCCAGAGCGTCTGCGGGGCTGCGGCATCGGCGAGGCCGGGCGTGGTGTAGGCGACCTTCTGGAGGTCCGGCGAGAAGGCGCGCCAGAGGTAGCTGGCATCCCCGTAGCCGGCCATGTCCGTCTCGACGGTGACTGGGGCCGCGACTTTGAAGGCCGAGCCGCCGGCCACGTCAGCGCAGTAGAACTCGGTCGCGGCCACCGGGCTCGGCGTCCAGCAGACGCGGCTGCTATCGCCCGAAAAGACGAACTCCGGCCCGAGGCCGATTCCACCGCCCTGGACCTGAAAACCGGGGATGGTCGTCGAAACGCCGGTCCGCAGGTTCAGAATCGCCGCACTCACGGTCTCCGTTTGCGGCGTCGTTCCGGGGCCGAATTTGGCGTAGGCGACGAGTTCGCCGTCCCAGGAGATGTTGCCGTTGTAGGGCGCGTCCGCGAGTGGGGTCATCTTTCCGTCCGCCAGGGCGAGAATCACGCGTTCGTTGCCAACCGTGGCGAGGATCGCCTCGTCGCCGAGCACCCAGGCGAGATTGCCGCCGCCCTGGCCGCTGTTGTCCGCGAGGAGGAAGTGGCGCACATCCCAGCCGTTGGCCAGGTCAATAACGGTGATGCCCTGGTCGCCGGGATAAGCAAACGACAGTCCATCGAGGCTCCAGGCGAACGTGCGCGGGTCGGCCACGTAGGCGTCGCTGACTGTTCCCAGCTGCGTGCCGTCGAGCGAATGCACGTTGAACGTCATGCGTCCAATGTCCTGGGAAGTGACGACCTGGCTTGCGACGATGACCGCCTGCCCGTTCGGAGACCAGGCCGCGCGGTTCATCGTCGCCGGAATTTCGACCTCGCCGTTCGCGCTCGTCAGGCGAATTCCTTCGAGCTGCGATGTGGGGTTCACACGGCAACTCACGACCTGGCCGTCCGGCGAGATCGTGCTTTCGAGCATCGCCTCGCACGCGTTTGGCGCGAAGATCTCCTGCTGATTCGTGCCGTCGGCGTTTGCACCCCGCACCGTCATGGTGTCCGTGAGGCAATTGATCGCCTCGCCATTCGCGGACCAGCGCAGGCCACCGGTGAGGATGTTCGCCTTCGGGCTGCCGAGACCGGTACAGCCATCGAGGATCGCGGCCGAGTCGCCGGTTGCTATATCGACGAGCTGGACCTCGCCTCCGGGCGCTACGTAGCTCAACGCGGGAATGTATGCGTAGTTCGAACTGCCGTTCGTGAGCGGGACGTTCGAGGGCGTACTTGGGTTGCCCGCAGTGATGCTTGGAACCGGGTCCGGGCCGGTTCCCTCGGCTGGGGCGTCGGCTTCTGGGCCAGGCCAGGCGACGATGACCGCGACCACCAGCCCGGCGACGAGCCCCAGTCCGACGCCACCAGCAACGACCTTGCCCGCCGCAATCCCGGGTACCAGCGCCTGCACTGCCCGGAAGAGCCGCGCCGGGATGCCGTTCTGGGTGCGCCAGTAATCCGCCGCTTCCTCGCGCGTATCCACGCCGAGGCGGGTGATAATTTCGCTCACATGCCACTTCGCACCATCGAGGCTTATGCCCAGAGACGCCGCAATCTGGCTGTTGGTCTGCCCTCGCAGGAGCAAGTCGAGGACCTGCTTCTGGCGCGGAGTCCAATCCTTATAACGAACGGCGATGGGTGCGTTGAACTGTGCGGTCATGCTCATGCCTTCGAAGGTAGAAGGGCGGGAGGCGGGTTACCCTACCCGATGGTAAAGATTCTGATTCAGTATAGGACTGAGGACTGAGTTGAACAGGACTGAGGGTATCCGAGCTAGCCGCGAGAGTTGTCCAGGAAAGATGCCCACTCAGTCCTCCGTCCTCAGTCCTGCTCAACTTTCTAACTGCCGCTTTCGACAGCTAAGGATACCCTGTCTCCGTGCTCCCTCGCAGATTCCCCCGACCCGTTCCCGCTGGCCCGATCGAAGAGCGGCCCTACACCCCGAACACGTGGTGGCTGCTGATTATCTGTTGCGCGCTCGGCGGCGTGCTGCTGGGCGCGGGATTCAGCGCGTTTTTCGGGCGCGGCTATGTCCAGGCGCGCGAGTACCACCTGTGGCGCTGGCAGGCGGATACGGTCCTGAACATCGCCTTCGCGCGTCTCGGGATTGGCCCGGACCCAACGGACAGCGCGGGCGAACCGGCGATCACGAACTACTTTCGGCTCACCTCGCAGATACGCACGGCCCTCGAATCGAACACGCCGGATTTCGCGCTCGCCGACACGCTCACGAGCGAGCGGGCCGTCTACGAGAACGATGTCGAGCGTATCATCGGGCGCTGGATCACGGAGGCGACGGAGGGTGTCGGGCTGAAACATTCGCTGCCGCTGTTCAACGGCGTCACGTTCACCTGGCCGCCGGTCGCTTTCGAACTGACCAGCCCGCCGCGGCTCCTGGTGCGCTCTGACCGCGACGAAATCAAGCGCGCGGGCGACACGCTCCTCAAGAACGACCTCAACCTCGCCGAGATCGAAAAGATTGAAGCACAGGCGGACGACGACGACACGGTCTCGATTGTGGTCTCGATTGGCGGACTGGCGGCCTACCCCGCGATCGTGCGCGACGATCGCTCGTTCGCGGCACTGCTGGAAACCGCCTCGCACGAGTGGGTCCACCACTACCTCGCCTTCTATCCGCTCGGCTTACGCTTCGGCAAGGGATCCGATGGGACGACGCTCAACGAGACCACGGCGGAGCTTGCCGGGCGCGAGATCGCGAAGCTCATCAGCGCCGCGCACCCCCTGGAACTGCCACCTGGTGAGGACGGCCGAATCGCTGCGGGGCCAGCACCGACGGTCGACTTCAACGCCGAGATGCGGAAGTTGCGCATCGAAGTCGACGACCTCCTCGCCGCCGGGAAGGTCGAAGAGGCCGAGTCGCTGATGGAGGAGCGGCGGCGGTACCTGGTCGCGAACGGCATCCAGCTGCGCAAACTGAACCAGGCCTACTTTGCCTTCTATGGGAGCTACGCCGGGTCGTCGCAGTCCGGTTCGGACCCGATTGGACCACAGGTGAACCGGGTCTGGGAGTTGACCGGCGACGTCGGCACGTTCCTTCGGCTCATGCGCGAAGTCGAATCGACCGCCGAACTGAACTCGCTGGTGACCATGCTGGAGACGCTGCCCCGGCCGTAACCAGGGCCGAACCGGCTACAGCGCTCGTGAAATCGTCATCTTCATGAATTCGTTCCACTCGCCATCAGCGCCCTTTGCATACGAGCGGAAGAGCCGCTGGTTGGGACCGACGATTTCGATCACATCCTGGTAGTCGCCGCGCTTCGTCTCGTCCTCGAAGTCTGGGCCTTCGGTGTCGAGCACGAGCTTCGTGCCGGATTCGTCGAGAACGCCTTCGTAGTACCACATGTAATTCATCTCCGAAGAGACGAAGGTGCCAACGAACTTACCTTTCGCCGGGTCGAAGCCGAGCGTGAGGAGGCTCTTCGTGAGGCCCGAGGACGGATTC
>JBBSKE010000230.1:0-6286 GCA_038256595.1 Tepidiformales bacterium
TCGAGCGCTCCGGGGAAAAAGGTACCCGAAGACTACCCCAGCCGCGGCTTAGAATGAATGCGCGCGCCGCTGTTAGCCCGTGGGCGCGAGTTCGGCCGTTTGCCGGTGGATTGGCAGCAGGATGGAGAGCGTCGAGCCCTCTCCGGGTTCGCTTTCCACGAGGATGGTGCCGCCGTGCCCGCGGACAATGCCGAGCGTCGCGGCGAGCCCAAGCCCGCGGCCGACGAATCGCGTCGAGAAGAACGGCTCGAAAATCTGACGTTGCAACTCCGCGTCCATGCCCACGCCAGTGTCAGAAACGCGAACAATCGCATACTCGCCCGGCGGCAGTGAGTCGCGCACAGCGGACCGTGCCAGCATCTGTTCGTTCGCGAACGCCTTCGTGAGCGTGACCTGCACCGAGCCGCCATTCTCTTCGCAGGCCTCGACGGCATTGGTGACGATCGCTGCGACTGCCTGCTCGAGTTGCTGGCTGTCCCCGAAGGTCATCAGCGGCGGGTCATAGGGCTCGCTATCGAGCACGAGCCGGACGTTGCTCCCAGCACCCGCGCTGCTGGCGGCATTTTTGCAGACTGACGGCAGATCAACGGCGATTCGGCGAATAAGCCGCCCCCCGGAAAACGAGAGCATCTGGTGGGCGAGGACGGCTGCTTTCTTCGCGGATTCCCGGACGTCGTCGAGGATCTCATTGCCTTCCCAGCCGGCTGGCGCCATCGTCCCAGCGATATCGACGCCGATGAGCATCGCCTGGAGGAGATTGTTGAAGTCGTGGGCGATGCCCGCTGCCAGCACCGAGAGGCTCTGCAACCGCGCGTGGTCCTGGGCGATGCGTTGTGCCGCTCGCATCTCGGTGATGTCTCTCGCCGCTCCGATGACGCGCACTCGCCCGGTTCGCTCGTCGACGATCGGGTTCACATGGCTCCAGAGCACATAATCGCCGGGGCGGCGGCCGCGGTCTGTCTCGTAGGCAACGCCTTCCAGCGTGTTCGCGACTGTCACCACCGTGTTGTTGAGGTGCTCGCCCCAGAAGCCGGGAATAATCTCCGTCGGCGTCTTGCCGAGCATCTCCTCTAGCGGTTTCCGCAGCGCCTTCTGCGTCGTTGCGTTGGCATACGTCGCCCGCATGCTGCCATCGTCCTGCTGTTCGAAGACGTAGATGAGGTCGTCCACGCTGTCAAGGAAGGCGCGGAGGTTCGCCTCCGAGGTCTCCAGGGCACGGCGCGAGTTCTCGTAGGCGGTGATATCCCGGACTGTGACGATGGTTCCATTCTCCCACCCCGAGTCCACGCCGAGTTTTGTGAATTCGACAGCGGCATCGAACTGGGAGCCGTCCCTGCGGCGTGCACGGTAGACGTGAAGGCCCGAATCGCCGGCCGAGACCTTCTCCTGGAGCTTCACCCGCGCCTCCTGGTCAACGAACGACCTTTCCGGGTTCGCCGTCCTGGCCTCTTCGGGAGTGACGCCGAAAATTCTGCAGAACGCCGGGTTCACGTAGGCCAGGCTGCTGCCGTCATACACCGCAATTCCGGTGCTAACCGTCTCGAAGACCGAACGGAATCGCGCCTCCGAGTCGGCGAGCGCCTTACGCGAATTCTCCCGCTCGGTGACGTCACGGCCACAGACAAAGACTGAAATGACCTTGCCGTGAGCATCCAGGACCGGGAAGACGGTGTGCTCCAGCCAACGCCGGGCGTGAAAGAGTTCGTTCTCGGCGTTAAAAACCTCCGGTGTCGGTTGCCAGGCTCCCGTCTCCGCGACCTCGCCGCGAAGCGCCGCCTGGAACGCTTGCTGGAGCGGCGTACCACTCGCCCGAGGGTCCGTCAGGAGGTTAAATCCGCGCTCGCGCTCTGTCCCCTGGGCAACCCCGTGGCGCTGGCGAAGGACTGCGTTCATCCGCCTCGACGACCCATCGGGGTCGTAGAGGTGAACGATGTCCGGAGAGTGTTCGAAGAACGAGTCGGTCATCTCCTGGCTGCTGGCCAGGGCCTTGCGCAGTTTCATCCGTTCGCTGATATCGACGACCGCACCCAAAAACTGCGTGATTTCGCCATCTACGTTTCGAAGGGCATTGACTCGCCCGGAGACCCATGTGACTTCGCCATCGGGTCGCACGAAGCGAAAATCGAGACTGAATAGCCGACTCTCCGTCATGCTCGCGTGGAATTCAGTGCGAATCGCCTCGATATCGTCAGGGTGAACGCCCATGTACCACGTCGCGGATGGCGAGGCGCTCTGTTCGTGCCCCGTCAACTCCATCCAGCGCCTGTTGACGCGCCAGGATTTCAAGTCTGGGCTCAACTGGAGCAGCCCTACTGGCGCGTTCCAGAAGGAGTCGGTGGCGGCAGTGGATTGGATGTCAGAAAACACGAGGCAACCTGGCGGGAGAAAATTCTCCGTCCCTTTAGCATACGCCCGGTTGCGTCAACTTCGAGAGAGGTGAATGCCCAACCGTTCCCGGTGGATTCCCCTACCCCGCGGTGTACATCTGGGGAAGGTTCGGGAGGCGGAAACTGTTCCGGGAACATCCAGTGAAGTGGCGGAGAGGGTGGGATTCGAACCCACGGAAGTCATCCTTCGACCGTTTTCAAGACGGTTCCCTTCAACCACTCGGGCACCTCTCCAGCAGCCTCCAGAATAGCAGATGGCGCGCGAATGCCCCCTATTCGGGCGCCAGCGGCTGCACGCGATAGATGGCGTAGCGACCTTCGCGGAAGACCTCCACGAGGTCCGGCATGGCCGCGAACTTGTCAACCGCTTCCTGCGAGCCGTAGACGTACTCCTCGGTCCCCACGACGACATAACTCACGTTGTACTTCGCGATGTATTCGCGCGCGAAGACCCAGTCGCCCTCGGTGTAGAAGCGCTGGGTCTCGGCCCGGCGTTGCTGGATGAGGTGCGAGTAGTCCCAGCGCTGCTGCGTCTGGTGCCAATCCCAGCCGATGACCGCCGGCAGGCCCGTGTTCCAGGATATTCGCCCGGTCCAGTGGTAGAGCGGCCCAACCGCCTCGGCGATGACCGGGCTGCCCTCGACGTTCCCGCGTAGCCATTCGATCAGCGGCAGGTCGTCCGCGAGCTTGATCTCGACATTGTCGCGGTCGTCTGGCGTGCCGCGGTCGTCGAAGAGCCCGCTGCCGGGGAAGAACGCGAAGCCATCGAGCGTCGGGCCGGTCTCGACGAAGCGGGCCTGTTGCCGCGCGGACGTGCCAGAGACGATGTATATCGAAGCGCCGAATACGAGCGCGCCGAGGCCAACAGTTGTCGCGACCGCCGCGAATTTCCGGCCCGGGACCGACGCCATTCGCCAGCCATCCCAGGACCAGAGCGCGCTGCCCACATACCAGGCCGCATAGGCGCTCGCCAGGGCGTAGAGCTGCCACGATTGCAGCAGGAACTTGAAGACCGTGTTCATGCGCACGATGTCGTTCTTCACGACCACGACATCGGTGCCCGCGGCGATACCGATTGCCGCCGCGAACAACCCGGTGACCACAATCCGCGCGGGGTCTTTCACCGGCTTCTGGAACTCCGAGATGAGCAGGCCCAGGAGGAAAAAGTCGGCCACCGCCGAGAGCGCCAGCGTCGTCAGGCCGAAGCGCGATGTGAACGCGGTCAACCCGGCGAGGAAGATACCCAGCGCCGCCAGTTCCCACCTCCCGGCCGTGAAGGCGAAGAGCGGGTTCGCCCAGCGGCGGCGCTCGACCGGCACGGGTTCCTCGACTTCGGGATCTTCGACCTCGACGTCGATATCTGGGATCGCCCCGGCTTCGATTTCGAGTGGGCCGATAAATGGCTCAGCGTCGGATTTGGCGGGAGCGTCGAGGGCTGGCTGGCTGCGAAGCTCTCGCCGCTGCCGGTCGAGCACCGCCATCGCTCGCACCTCTTCCCAGTAGCGAACGGCAGTAAAGGCGAGCGCAAACGCCACGAACACGCCGAAGTGGGCGAGATACTGGTTCGGTTTGGTCGTCTCCGGCGCCTTCATGATGCCGCTGGTGAACACTTCGAAGTTCGACGTATAAGGCGCGTAGAGCACCGTGAGCACGCCCGCTGCAATCACGAGGTGCGTGAGCCAGTGCCACCAGCGCGCTTGCCAGCGTCCTCCCGCAATCGCCTGCCCGAGGGTTATCGCCGCGACCGTGAGCAGGACTGCCGCCGGGAAGTCCCAGGTGTGGATCGATCGAACGAAGCCGAGCGCGATGCCCAGCAGGATGGCGAAAATCCAGGTCCGCGAGCGGTCCCCGGCGGCTGCAGTCGCGACGTAGGCCAGGCCCAGCGCGACCACCAGCCCGAAGAATGGCAGCCCCATGAGGTGCGGGTGGAGGTCGGCGAAAAGCAGCGACCAGAACGGGAACTCAGTGATGTCGAACGAGCCGATGTGTACGCGCGAGCTGCGCCACCAGTCGAATCCGCGCAGGACCGCGTCGTCGAAAAGCACGCGCTTCACGCCGGAGAGGAAGCCGACCAGCCCGCCGAGGAAGGGCGTGTCCGAGAACAGGCTCCAGTGGAACGTCGCCGGCTGCCCGAGGCCGTCGAGGCTCTTCACGTTCAGGTCCTGGAAGCGCTCGATCGTCTGGTGCGCGCCGTCCAGGTTGCCGATGCCGATGAGCAGGATGGCCGCGAAGATGCCGGCGAACAGGGCGGGCCGCAGGTACGGCCGGGCCATCTCTCCCGCCTTCGCCCCGACCACGCGCGCCCGGCTCGTGAGCCCGACGAGGTTGTGGACCGTGCTGTAGGCGGTGGTCGCGCCAATCGCGGCGAACGTCGGGATGGCGAGGTTGAACGCGACTTCGGGCAGGATTCGCAGCGCGCGAATCGGCACGGAGAGCAGGAACCAGCCCATGTAGTAGTAGTTCATGGTCCCGCCGGAGAACCACGGGTCGTATGGCGGCAGGATCGTCGAGCGCACGACCGCCGTCATGTAGGCGAGTTCCATCGGCTTTTCGCCGCCCTGGGGGTGGTGCCAGACATCGGGGTTCCACGCTCGGAGCAGCAGGAAGGCCGTGAACGCGACCGTAAACACCGCCTCGGCCGCCAGCCACGAGCGCCAGTGCTCCCGCGCTTCGATTCGCAGCACTGGCAGCCGTCGCACGCCCACCGCCAGCCCCGCGGCGATCCATAACGCGAACACCAGCCAGGAAAGCGTCCCCGAAAACTGGAAGACGCCCCACGCCACCAGCACCCAGCCGATCAGCCCGACGCCCGCGAATCCGGCGATTTTCGAGAGGCCATACCCCCGGTCCGGCAGGCGGCGGAAGAGCCACGTCATCCACGGAAGGGAAGCGAACGCCGCAAGCTGGAGCCAGAGATACCAGGTCAGCCATGGCACCTTGCTCGCCCAGCCGTCGCCGTCGAAAACGTCGCTGAAAGTGCCCCCGGATTGCTGGATGGCGGCCTCTTCGGGCGTGAACTGCAAGCCGTTGGTCGTCCCCTGTCGCGGCAGGAGATTGACCGCCCGCTCCGGGTGGGCCTCGTTCAGCAGCGCGAGGGCGGCATCTGCGTTCCAGCGGTCGCTTTTCTTATAGATGCTCACTTCCGGGTGGTCGTAGACCGTGAACGACTCGTCCGCGCCGGAATCGTCGACCGTCACGCCCAACAGGCTCGGCCGCACCTCAAAATGGGCGACCAGGTCGAAGCCGAGTTCGCCGCTATCGAGCAACTCGTAGTAGCGAATGGTCGCCGGGTATTCGCGCTCGAGCTGGAGAATCGCGCCACGCACCCGGTGCGAGGAGATGATGACATAATCGGCGCCCTCGAGCCCGAGGTTCTTGCGGCCATCCCGCTGCCAGCCGAAGATGAGTTCCCGCACCTTCGTCGGCGAATCCGGCTGGAATGGCTCGGTTTCGACGTGCGGGTAGCGCGCTTCTTCGCCCGGGATGTTGTACGGCAGGCTGTCGTCCCAGAGTTCGGTCGTAAGCTGCGATTCGGCCGGGATGTTCTCGTAGATCCAGCGGCTCGCGGCGATGCGCGGGTGCTCCGAGGCGTAGACCGACTGGAAGGCCATCGCCCACCAGCTCGTCGCCAGTAATACCACGAAAACGGCCGCAACCGAGGCCGTACCGACATACTGGGTTCGAAGGTTGAGCCGGCGACCGCGCAACGTGAGTGATTGCCGCTCCTGTGCGAACCAGCCCTCCCGGTTGCGTACGGCGACCATCACGTTCGTCATCGCCCACGCCGCAAACAGGCAGAGCACGGGGTACATCGGCACGAAGTAGCGCATCCAGGCGACGAATCGCGGCCCCTGGAACCCGAGAATCGAGACGGCGAGCGCGAGCGGCAGCAGGTACGA
>JBBSKE010000231.1:0-6280 GCA_038256595.1 Tepidiformales bacterium
AAACTATAACCCGGCGGATAGATGGTTTCAATGGCCTATTTCGATATATCCAACATGCCGGCGAGGGGTACGATGATGATTTTGCCAGCTTTTACATCAATCTCGCGCACCACATCGGCGATCGCTGGGATGAGAAGTTCGCCACCAACGGTGTCCACGACGTACACGTCGTTCGCGCCTGGTTGGAGAATTTCGCGAATATTTCCGACCGGCTCTCCCGAATCTGTCTCGACCAGCAGGCCGATGAGTTCATGGAGGAAGTAACTCTCTTCGTCGTTGCGCCGCACGAGGCGATCCGGGAGCTCCAGGATCTCGCCCCGGAGGGTCATTGCCTGGTCGCGATCGGTGATTCCTTCGAAGGCGATCAGAAGCTCACCACGGTCGTCGCGAAGGCGTGAGATTTTACGAACGACACCAGAAATGGTTACGCTGCGGCCGCGCTGGAGGTTCGGTGCTCCGGGCTCGAAAACGTAGACGCGGACCTCGCCATCCACCCCGTGAGGGCGAATGACGCGGCCCACAGCGGTATACCCCGGCTGCGGGTCTTTGAGTTCTGGGCGCGGTTGCGGTGGGATGCGCGCGGGGCGGCCCGTTCGCGCAGGCGGCGTCGGAGATTCGGCGTTCAGTCGCCGATCTCCAGCGCCACGCGCGCGTCTTCACGCACGGCGGCAACCTTGACCATCGAGCGAAGGGAGTTGGCGATACGCCCACCCTTGCCGATAACCTGGCCCCACTCGCCTTCGGCGACGTCGAGCCGGATGATCACCCGGCCGTCATCGACACGCTCGGAGACCTTTACGGCATCCGGCGTGTCCACCAGGGCTTTGGCGAGGTATTCAACCACGTCCGCCATCATCGAGGCCATGTTACTTCTCCGTTGTGATGACTCCGGCGCGCCGGAGAATCTTCTCGGCAGCCTCGGAAGGCTGCGCGCCCTTGGAGATCCATTCCTTCACCCGGTCGCCGTCCACCTGGACGAGCGGCGGGTCGGCGTGAGGATTGTAGGAACCAACCATCTCGATAAAGTCGCCGTCGCGGCGCTCACGGCGCTCGGCGACAACGATGCGGTAATACGGCTGGCGCTTTTTGCCAAGCCGGCGAAGACGAATACGCAGCAAATGGATGCTCCTGAATTTCTCGAACTGGTTACTATTGGATGAAGTGTACCAGCAGGCGCGATGGCGGGCCAACTCTCGCGCGGTTCCTTTCCACGTCCACTCCACCACTCTCCAACGTGGCCGGGACAATCATGGCAGTGAATGCCGAAAGGAAGAGCCTGAGTGCCCAGAGTTCCCGTTCTCTTTATGCAATCCCAGTCCTACTTCGGGTCGGACTCCATGATTCAGAGCCTCCTCGCAGGAGGGCTCGACCGGGCGCGCTACGATGTCCACGTCGCCGTCGATCCCGGTCCGGAACCCGGCGGAACGGCCGCCTACCGGGCGATCTGCAGCCTGCCCGCTACCACTGTCGTCCCCACCAACTTCGGACCGACGATTTACCAACGTTCGCGCGGCGACATTGCACGCGGGCTCGGTCGCGGGCTTGGCGCAATTCGAAGCCTGCCGGAGCTTGCGATCTATGCGCGGCGGAAGCGCATCCGGATCATCCATGGCACGGAAAAGCCGCGAGACTCCCTGCTGGGCGCCAATATCGCCCGGCTGATTGGCGCGCGTAGCGTTCTTCATCTCCATGTGAAATGCCACGAGGACCTGAACGCTCGTCAGCGGCTAGCCCTCAAGCAGGCGCACCTGGTGCTTGGCGTTTCCAGTTTCGTGGCTGAGTCGGTAGTCCAGGCAGGGTTCCCAAGAGAAAAAGTCGACTACATAGTCAACGGAATCGACGCAAGCGGTTGGGACCCCGAGACCGACGGTACGAAGATTCGCCGCGAGTTTGGACTGTCACCAGACCAACCGCTCGCAGTTATCGCCGCGCGCATTTTCAAGTGGAAGGGACACCAAGAACTCATCCGGGCGATGGCCAGTGTTCGCGAATCGTTCCCGACGGCAAAGCTGATTATCGTTGGCGAAGACGAACCCCGGGCTCACGGCGGCAAGAGCTTCACCGCCGAACTGCGGACGCTCCTTGCTGAGCTTGGGCTGGAAGAACAGGTCATCTTTACGGGCTTTCGAAGCGATGTACGTGAATTTCTCGCCGCAGCTGACGTCTATGCCATGCCGACCTTCGAAGAGCCCTGCGCTGTTGCGTTCCTCGAGGCTATGGCGATGAAGAAGGCGACGGTCGCGCTCCGTAGTGGCGGCACGCCGGAAATGATCCAGGAGGGGCTATCAGGCTTTCTCTCGGAGCCGGGCGACATCCCAGCGTTGGCGGAGAATATCAAGCGCCTGTTCGCTGACTCAGCACTTCGCCAGCGGTTCGGGGAACATGCCCGCGAGCGAGTCCTGAGCCATCATACACCGGAGCGCATGTGCCAGGACCTGGACCGGGTGTACAGCCGGCTCCTTGGGCGGAGGCCGGCTGCTACCCTTGATGCGTCAGCGGCTACCGCGTAGCCGAGGGTCGAGGACGTCCCGGAGGGCGTCGCCCAGCATGTTGAAGCTGTAGACCGTGAAGAAGATCACGACGCCAGGGAAGATCGCGAGGTGTGGCGCCTTGGTCAGCACTTCGCGCGCTTCGTTCAGCATGCGGCCCCAGCTAGCGGTCGGCGGAAGGACGCCGTAGCCGAGGAAGGCCAGAGACGATTCCACGAGCACCGCGCCACCGATCTGAATCGACGCGCCAATGAGGATGACCGCGAAGACGTTCGGAAGCACGTGCCGGAAGACGATGCGCATGTCCGACGCACCGAGCACGCGGGCGGCTTCCACGTACTGGTTCTGTTTCGCCGAAATCGCCGCGCCACGAATGATTCGTGACGAACTCAGCGCCGAGAGCGCACCAATTGATATGACGATGCGCATGAGCACCGGAATCTGCTGGAGACTCGTGACGACGAGAATGATGAAGATCAGGCCCGGCAGGGCGATGCCGATATCGACGAGGCGCTGAACGACCGAGTCGAACCAGCCGCCGAAGTAGCCGGAGATGGTGCCGAGGCAAGTCGCGACGGATGCGCTCAGGAGAACGACCCCGAAGCCGATCATGATCGACGTACGTGCGCCGTAGATGATGCGGGTGTAGAGGTCACGGCCGAGCTGGTCCGTGCCGAACCAGGCATTCGCGGACGGTCCCATGTTCCGGTCAGCGAGCCGCTGGAGGTTCGGATCCTTCGTCGTGAACAGCTCCGGAGCGATTGCGAACGTGATCAGCATGATCACGATGACCGCACCGAAGGCGCCCAGCGGCTTGTGCCTGACGAAATTCACCAGGCCACGACGCCATCGCACCCCGCGGGAAGGCGGCGCACTGAGGGCAAATTGTTCGAGAATTGCTGTATTCGAAGAAGATGCCATTAGCTGTACCTGATCCTCGGGTCGAGCACGGAGTACATGATGTCCACGCCCAGGTTTGCAAAGATGACGACGATGGCAACCAGCAGGTTAATCGCCTGGATGACCGGGTAATCCTGCGAGTTGATGGCGGCGATGTAGTATCGCCCCATGCCCGGGATTGAGTAAATCGACTCGATGATGACGGTGCCGCCCACGAGCAACGGGAGCTGCAGGCCAACGACTGTGATGACCGGGATGAGCGCGTTGCGCAGCGCATGCCGGATCACAATCGCGCGCTCGCGAAGGCCCTTGGACCAGGCGGTGCGGATGTAGTCCTGGCGCAGCGTTTCGAGCATCGCCGAGCGGGTGAATCGCATAACGCTGCCGGAGAGGCCAGCGCCAAGGATCAACGCGGGAACCCAGAGCATGCGAATGTTCCCGATCGGGTCATCCGTCAGCGGTATGTACGATTTTGGTGGAACCGCCCATGTAAAGTAGCGCCCGGCGAGGGTGATCAGCAGGATGGCCACCCAGAAGCCCGGGGCTGCGAGCAATCCGATGGCGAAACTTCTGCCGAAATAGTCCGCCCAGGTGTCCTGTCTGATCGCCGATAAGATGCCGATAGGTAAGGCGATTATGAGCGAGAAGAAGAGTGCCATGACGCCAAGTTCGAGCGTCACTGGCATGCGGCTGGAAAGCTCGCTGGTTACTGAACGGTTGCTGAGGATGGAGCTGCCAAGGTCGAAGCGAACAATATCGCCCAGCCAGCGCATATACTGCGCGGCGATGTTGCCATCCAGGCTGTACTCCTTGCGGAGGGCGGCCTTCGTCTCCGGGCTGCCGGCGCCGTATTCGCCTGTGATCTGATCGACGACATCCCCAGGGACAGCGCGAACGATCGTGAACACGATCATTGTGACGCCGAGCAGTGTCGGGATCATGAGCAACAAGCGGCGGAAGATGTATCGCTGCATCGGTCACTCCTTATGTGATAGACGCATGGGCCGCCAATTTGGCGGCCCATTCCAGGCGGCTACGAAAGGCTGTTAGGCCTTCCAGCGATAGGGAACCACTTCGGTGCCGCCGCCGTAGCCATTGACCACGTATTCGACACCGTTGCGCACGTTGGCCTGGTGACCGGTCCAGGTAGTGCCTGCTCCGACCTGCCCAGGGATGTAGTACATCTGCTCAGCATTGTGCCTCTGCATGTCCCAGATGATGGCCTTGCGCTTGGCTTCATCCAGTTCCTGCTGCTGCTTTGCGTGCATCTCGATCAACTTCGGGTCATTAATCCTGGCGTGGTTGCTCGCGTTGTCGGTGAAGAGACGCGCGGAGTAGCCGCCAACATCGGTGAACGACGTTTCGAGACCGAAGACGATGCCGGTGAAGTTCCCGACGAAGGTCTGCGTGATGTACTTGGACGAGTAGTCCTGGACGTCGGTCGTGGTCTTCACGCCGATTGTGTTGAGGAAGTTCTGGGTCGCCTCGGCGGCGTCGTTGAAGCCCTTGCCGTAGCGGTTGGCCGTGTACTGGTAGACGGTTTCGAAGCCATTCGGGTGGCCAGCGGCCTCAAGAAGCTTCTTCGCCTCAGCCGGGTCGTACTTGAAGAACTTGGCCGAATCGCCCATGTCGGGACCCTGCGGGTCGAGCCAGAAGCGCGTCAAGCCTGCGGGAATGAGGTTGTTCCAGGGGCCCTTCACGTCGATCCCAGCGGCCTTGAGCTTCGTGGTCTCGTAGACAAGGTCGGTGATCTCGTCGCGCGGGAAGCTCATCGAAACCGCCTGGCGCACGCGCGGGTCGCGCCACGGAGCGTTCGGGGTGTTGTCGAACCAGATGTAGTTCGCCTGCGGTGCGACATAGCCGAAGAGCTGAAGGCCGCTGACCTGCCGCTTCGAGTCCACGAGGTCTGCTGCGTTGAGGCCCTCGCTGTCGGTATTGCCGGCGAGGAACTGGGCGAGACGGTTGGAATAGTCCGGAACCACCGCGTAGTCGATTTCGTCGAAGAGCGGGAAGCCCGGGACGAACCAGTCCGGGTTCTTGGCGAACTTGAAGCCGACAGACGGCTGATAGCTCTGGAAGACCCAGGGGCCAGTACCAATCATCTGCTGGTTCGGGTCATACTTCCCGTCGGCCTCGGCGGGCATGATGATCAGGTTCGTGGTGTCGGTCAGGAGCTCCTTGAACCCGGCATTCGGGGTCTTGAGCGAGAAGACGACGGTGCTGGCATCCGGGTATTCGACCTTGTCAACGAAGTTGAAGTTGCCGCGGTTCGTGTTCTTTTCATCGGTCATCCGGGCCCACGAGTACTTGATGTCGTCGGTGTTGAGGACTCGGCCATTGACCGGGGCGATGTTGTGGAACTTCGCCGGGCGGAGCTTGATGGTCCACTTCAGGCCATCGGCGGAAACTTCGGAACTCTCGGCGAGGTCACCTTCCGGCTTGACATCGGTTGCCGAGATTCCCGGGCCTGCCTTATAGCGGAAGAGGCGGCTATGGACGTAGCAGCCGACGCCACGGGTGAGGAAGCTCAGGTTGCCCATCGGGTCGATCGTGGGTGGGTCGCCGGTGAGGACCAGCTTGTAGGTACCGCCCTTTTTGGCGCCGGCAAACGGGTCCGCCGGGGCGGTCGTTGGTGCCGGGTTGGGTGCGGTGGTCGGTGTGGCGAGACTCGAGGCGTCGTTTTCATCCGAGGAATCGTCGCCACCACAGCCTACGGCGGCCATGCTCGCGGCCCCGAGGCTGGCGACGCCGGCGCCACGTAAGACTACGCGGCGATTGCGCCGCGTCTGCCAGTACCTATCCCAATAATGCTCAGACAAACAACCCCTCCAAAATGCACACGGACCGTCTCCGAGTCATCAAGCTCGTGATTGCAACGCCCGCGTGTTGAA
>JBBSKE010000232.1:0-6276 GCA_038256595.1 Tepidiformales bacterium
AAGGTGGTACCCCCGGCGGGAATCGAACCTGCGCACATGGTTTAGGAAACCACTGCTCTATCCGCTGAGCTACGGGGGCTAGTGAACCTCGGCCTGGGGCCCTGGCAGGCAGACATGTCTGAGGTTAGCGCACTCCGCCCCTGGGTTGCCAGCCATGCTATTCAACCTCGTGCGCTTCAGACTTCGCGCGTCCGTGCACTCCCTCGCGAATCGACCTGCGACG
This sequence comes from Tepidiformales bacterium, assembly GCA_038256595.1. Classification (GTDB taxonomy): domain Bacteria; phylum Chloroflexota; class Dehalococcoidia; order Tepidiformales; family Tepidiformaceae; genus JBBSKE01. Next base: position 224 of record JBBSKE010000232.1, read on the forward strand.
CACATTTGGGATTCGAAATCTGGAGGACGCCAGCTATTCGATCCAGGCGATTGCCTGGCGGGGGCAGAGGCGGATGGCTCGGTCCACCGCCTTCTGCTGGTCTTCAGGCACTTCGTCGACGAGGACGTAGCTGAGGTCGTCGTCGCGCAGTTCGAACACGAGCGGCGCGGCTATCTGGCATTTGCCGTGGCCTTCACAGAGATCGACGTCAACGGCTACTTTCATGGCGTACTCCCGGCCCGCCGATCGGAGGCGGATTCGAACCTCGGCAGTATACTCGCCGGCGCCGATTTCGCGATCCTGCGCTATCCGGCAGTCCGCCCTAGCATGAGGAGATGCGCAAGGGTCAGAAGCCGCCGCCGGTCACCCAGGAAGTCAACCTGCGAGAGTTCCTGGCGGGCGAGGGGTACACGTCGGCATGGGCTCAGCACCAGGCGCGCGCGGTGCTCGAAGCGGCCGGACTGACTCGCGCCGGGCGGACCGCAATGCTTGCGACCAAGACTGGACCCGCGCGCGAACAGCTTGCGAAATGGCTGTTGCGCACCTGCGGAGCGGCTGAGTGCCTCGATTGGGCGAAGGAATCGGTTGATGGGCGGCTCGTGCTGGAGTCGCCGGAACTCACCTGCGAGGTCTGTGGCGGTTCGAACAACCGGCGGGCGGCGATGGCGATGGCTCGCGCCTGCAAAGCGGCGAAGGTCACGCGCCTCCTGATCGTTGGCGGCGTCGGCAACACGCGGGCCGAACTGGAGAGTCTCGCGGCGGGTACGGGCATCGAATTGCGGCTGATTGACGGGTCCTCCGGGCGGCATTCGCGGAACGATGCAGAGCCGAATCTCGCCTGGGCGCAGTTGCTGGTGATCTGGGGCTCTTCGCCGCTGCCGCACGCAGTTTCGAACACCTACACGGTCGAGCGGCCGCGCGATCTGAAGATGATCACCGTCTCCCGGCGCGGCGTCGAAGCGGTCTGTCGCGAAATTGTTCGCGCGGTCAGCTGAGGCGCGAATCCCGCGAGGTGGCTGGTAGCGGTTCGCTTCCCTAAATTGATGGCCGGGAGGAAGATCCATGCCGCTTATCATTGGTCTCGCGGGGACGATTGCTGCGGGAAAGTCCACGGTTGGCCAGCTGCTCGTCGAACAAGGGGCGGTGCATTGCGACGCCGACAAGCTGGTCCACACGCTCTACTACCCTGGCACACCCGGCTACGACCGTGTGGTTGCGGCCTTCGGTCCCGAAGTCGTCGGCGAAGACGGTTATGTGGACCGGAAGATCCTCGGTTCGAAGGTTTTCGGCAAGCCCGAGGAGATGAACAAGCTAACCACCGCCATCGGTTCCATTAGCGAGGCGATCAAGGGGGTCATCGATGTCTGGCGTATCGAACTGGCCGACGATGCGATTGGCGTTATGGAAGCCGTGAACCTGATGGAACCCGGCTATTCGAACTGGTGCGACCAGACGTGGCTGATCGCGGTCGACGACGACGTTGCGCGGGCCCGGCTGCTTGAAACGCGCGGCATGAGCGAGACTGAGGCGAATCAGCGGCTCAAGTCCATGGTGCCGGCCTCGGTGCGCGCGCCGGGAGCGGACTGGGTGCATTTCAACAACGGGACGCGAGAAGAGCTCACCGCGGCAGTCAATGCCGAGCTGGGGCGCATCCGTGATCTGCATGCGAAGGGCGAACTCCCGGAGTCCGTCTTCAAATCCTGGTGGGAGCCGTTTATCGCGAAGCGCCGGGCCGAGATGGAGAAATCGGGCGTCACGTTGCCCGCCAGCAGCGCGGCGAGTGCGGAAACGAAGCCCGCCTAAGGCCGCAAACACTCACCGCCAGCGACGGCAGCCCTATTCGCGTTCGAACAGCCAGCGGCGGCGCTTTGGCGGTACCCGGTAGCGCAGCTTGAATTTGTCGAGCGAGATCCTGTGGATGTAATCGACCGCCTCGGCCGGTGAATCAGTGATGTAGAGCCGGTCGAGGTCCGCCTGGTCGATTGTCCTCGCCTCGAACAGCGACGCCGTCATGTAGCCGAGAAACTCGTTCCAGAATTCGGACCCGAGCAGGACAATCGGAAAGTCGCGGATCTTGCCTGTCTGCATGAGCGTCTGCGTCTCGAAGATCTCGTCCATCGTGCCGAGGCCGCCGGGGAGGACGATGAACCCGTACGAGTACTTCACCAGCATGACTTTGCGGATGAAGAAGTAGCGGAAGGTGACGACGCGGTCGAGGTAGGCGTTCGGGTGTTGCTCCATGGGCAGCATGATGTTGCAGCCGACCGAACGGCCCCCCGCCTCCCGGGCGCCGCGGTTCGCAGCTTCCATGATTCCAGGGCCGCCGCCAGTCATGACCGTGAACCCGGCGTGCGCGAGCAGGCTGCCGGCTTCGCGTGCCTGCTCATACGCGGGATGCCCTTCTGGGAGGCGGGCCGAGCCGAAGACGGTGACGCAGGGACCAAGAAAGTGCAGCGCCCGAAGCCCGCCGATATATTCGCGCATGACGCGGAAGGCGTGACGAAGCTCGAATCCGCGCCCCTGGGGGCCTTCGAGGTACCTGAGCTCCTGTTTGCGGCGAGCGCCAGTTTCGGCGGGAGTGACGGGGGCGGAGTTGTCGGTCGTGGAGCGAATGGCCATGCTCCAACGCTAGCGGCGGGCGGGCCACCGGGCCAGAGGCGGCCTCAGCGGCCAGTTCGTACCGGGATCCGGGCGGTGGGCAGCGTGAAATTGAAGGCCGTGCCCTTGCCCTGCTCGCTGGTCGCCCAGATGTCGCCGCCGTGGGCGCGGACGATCTCCTTCGCGATGGCGAGGCCGAGCCCGTAGCCCTTGCCGACCGAGCCCTGCGCGCGATAGAAGCGGTCGAAGAGCAGTGGCAGCTCCTCCTGGGGGATGCCCTTGCCGGTATCGACAATCGAGACCTGGACGAACCCGGTAGGCACTGGCGTGGCAACCACCCGCACGGTGCCGCCTTTCTGCGTGTGGCGGAAGGCGTTGTCCATGAGGTTGTTGAGCACCTGTTCCAGCCGGTCGAAGTCGCCATGCACGCGAATCGGGGAAGTGCCATCGACCTCGAGGGGCACGCCAGTCTCTTCGCTGCGAAGGGCAAAGACGTCGCCGACATGCTGGAGCAATTCGCCGACGCTGAACTCTTCGAGCCGCATCGGCACCTGGCCACTTTCAATGCGCGAGAGGTCGAGCAGCTCTTCGACGAGGCGGAGGACGCGCGTCGATTCGTCGCTGATGATGCGCGCCGAACGATTTATCCCCTCGGGGTCGTCGATTGTGCCGTCGAGGACCGCCTCGCTGAAGCCGTGAATCGAGGTCAGCGGAGTCTTCAGCTCGTGGGAGATGTTTGCGAGGAAGTCGCGGAGGGTCTGCTGGGAGCGCTGGACCTGCTCGGTCATGCGGTTGAAGGTTGCAGCGAGGTCGCGCACCTCGGTCGGGCCGGTGGCGGGCACGCGCTGGCGATAGTTGCCGCGAGCGACGTTGCGGGCAGCGCGGCTGATGTTTCGCAGCGGCGCAGCGACGCTCTGGGAGAGGATGAACCCGAAAATCAGGGCGGCGATGATCCCGATGAGGCCTGAGAACGCGAGCCGCGGGACGAGAGCGCCGAAGACTTCGTTCAGGCTGGCGGCCGGCTCCGCGACGACGAGCGCATAGGCCTGGTCCTGGGGGAAGGTGGTGCGAAGCGTCTCGGAGAGCGGGATAGCGACGCAAAGCAACTCTTCGCCCGCTGGAGTTGTCAGTTTGCAGCGCGCGGTCTCGCGGATGAGCGGCCCTTCCTGGGGCACGTTGTCGATCCGGGCGCCATCGAGTGTCGAGGGGCTCGCCGAGAAGCCTGCGAGGATGGCTCCGTCCCTCCCGGCGATGGCGACCGAGGTCGGCTCGCCAGTTTCGACTCCCTCTGAGTCGCCGCTGAGGGCAGAACGGAGCGCGAGCAGGAGGTTCGGGCCGGTTGGAGGCACCTCCCGGCGGGCGATCGCGCTCTTGATCTCGGCGTTCGCCTGGGCATCGAGCAGCCCGGAGATATCTTCGAGGTTTGAATAGCTGATCGAGTCGCGGTAATCGCCGATGAGGAGAAAGAGGCTAAGCGCGGCCAAACCGAGCGTGACGAGAATTGTCGCGAGGTAGGTGAGAATCAGCCGGACCTGGAGTGAGCCCATCTACCAGTGACTTACCACGTGGAGCATCGCCCGGCAATCAGTGGAGGTCGCGGCGGTCAGGCTGCGCCAGCTTCCACCATCTTGTAGCCGACGCCGCGGAGGGTTTCGATCGTGACATCGGCTCCGGACAACTTCGAACGGAGGTGCTGCACGTGAACGTCCACGGTGCGCGTCTCGCCCGCATAGTCGTATCCCCAGACCGATTCGAGCAGGTCGTCGCGGGTGAGCGCGATGCCCGGACTCTCGGCGAAGGCGACGAGCAGGTCGAACTCCTTGGTGCGAAGGTTCAAGAGTGTCTCGTCGATGCGAACCTCGCGCCGGGCTTTGTCGACCTTGAGGTTGCCGACGGTAAGCGCGTTCTGCGGGCGGCGGCCACCTTCGAAGCGGCGAAGAATCGCCTTCACCCGAGCTACCATTTCGCGCGGGTTGAACGGCTTCGTCATGTAGTCGTCGGCGCCGAGCTCGAGGCCGACAATCTTGTCGATGTCCTCGTTCCGGGCCGTGAGCATGAGGATGGGCGTGTCGGTCTGGCGGCGGAGCTCGCGGCAAACTTCGAAGCCATCCATGCCGGGCATCATGACATCGAGAATAACGAGCGAGGGGCTCGTCTCAGCGAAGCGTTCGAGGGCCTCTGGGCCGGTCGAAGCGGTTTCAATGAGAAATGATTCTTTCTGGAGGTACAGCGCGGCTAGGTCGCGGATGTTTGCCTCGTCATCGACAATCAGGATCTTCTGGGCCATGCATCACTCCGACCGCCAGGTGAGGCGGTCGTTCATCTGTAGATAGTATGCGCCGAGGGCTCCAGGCTCGCCACCCGGCGAACCGGGGCGGAGGTTGACGTTCCTGGAACCCCCGGCTGCCAGGGGGTGGCCGGTGGGCGGGGGGCCGTAGTCCCGCCCATCTCGCTCTGGATAATGCCCGAACCGCGTAATACCCGAATGTGAACTGTGCAAACAGGCTGTAAATTCTCGCGGTTGTTCCGATTTGACAACTTTGCTGCCACCGCGTTGATCCTCAATCCGGCAATCGCGTCCGGATCGTCAGTCTGATTGCCCCTGCCTGGAGGCGGATGGGTAGTTGAATCTTTTGTTAACAACTACGTCCTAGCCTGAACTTGCTTCCCGAGGGGCGCCCCGGGGACAAAGGTAATTCGCACAGGACACAATCGGAGGGATTCATGTTCGACAATTTGAAGCGCAGGCGAGTGCTATCTGCCGCGCTCATCGCGGGCCTCGCGCTCGCAGCAACCACGGCAATCGCCTGTGGTGGAGACGATGACGACGACGACACCCCGGCAGCGACGACCGCCGCCACAAGCGCGAGCGGGACGACCCCAGGCGCAACCACTGCCGCGTCGCTCGATTATGCCAAGCTCTCCGGCTCCGTCCGGATCGATGGTTCGTCCACCGTCTTCCCCATCTCGGAAGCGGTCGCCGAAGAGTTCAGCAAGGTCGCCAAGGATGTTCGCGCAAACGTTGCCTTCTCCGGCACCGGCGGCGGTCTCGAAAAGTTCTGCCGCGGCGAAATCGAAGTCGCCAACGCTTCCCGCCCGATTAACCAGGGCGAGAAGGACAAGTGCACCGCCGCGAACATCACCGACGTCGTCGAGCTGCAGGTCGCTATCGACGCGCTGACCGTCGTTGTGAACCCCCAGAACACCTGGGCGCAGTGCATGACACCGGCCCAGCTCCAGAAGCTCTACCAAAACGGCGGCGCCACCAAGTGGAGCGACATCGACCCATCCTGGCCGGCTGACAACATCAAGTTCTACTACCCGGGCGCGGACTCGGGCACGTTCGACTACTTCAAGGAAGCCATCAAGCTGCGCGGCGAAGCCAGCAAGGAACCGGCCCACCGCTCTGACGGCACCGCCTCCGAAGATGACAACGTCCTCGTTCGCGGCGTCGA
>JBBSKE010000233.1:0-6233 GCA_038256595.1 Tepidiformales bacterium
CGCGACGAGCCGGCCAAGGCGCTCATTCGCGAAGTCGTCATGCGCACCCGCCAGCCCGAGTTCGCCGGGCGCATCGTGCTCCTCGAACACTACGACGTGGACCTCGCGCGCACCTTCGTGCAGGGTTCCGATGTCTGGCTGAACACGCCGACTCGCCCCTTCGAAGCCAGCGGCACGAGCGGCATGAAAGCCGTCGCGAACGGCGCGCTCCACTGCTCCGTGCTTGATGGCTGGTGGGCCGAAGCGTTCGAGCACGGGCTTGGCTGGGCGATCGGCCCCGGAGAGACCATCGAATCGCCCGAGGCACAGGCCGCACGCGACGCCGAATCCCTCTACGAACTGCTGGAGAACGAAATCTCGCGAATCTTCTACCAGAGAGATAGCGAGGACGTCCCAGTGACATGGGTCGAACGCGTCCACGGCTCAATCGCCGCCTATGCGCCGCGATTCAATACGAATCGCATGGTCCAGGACTACTCCGACCGCGCCTACGAGCCGGCCGCAGCCGCCGGGCGCCGCCTCGCCGACCACGATTTCGCCGCCGCCCGCACGGTCGCCGATTGGCTCCAGCAGATGCGCCGCGGCTGGTCCACGATCAAAGTTCTGGACGCCTCCCACGAGGAGCGCGGCGGTTCGACCATCCAGGTTCGCGCCGTCATCCATCCCGGCCAGCTGCAAGGCCAGGACCTCGCCGTCCACGCCTGCTACGGCGTTTCGACGCTCGCCGGCGAACTCAAACCGACCGCCAGCGCACCGCTGAGCCTCGTCCACAGGACCGAAGAAGGCGCCTGCATCTTCGAAGGCGAAGTTGCGCTCACGGTAGCCGGGCGCGCCGGATATGCCATTCGCGTCCTCCCGTCGCACCCCGCGCTCGAGTGGCCGCTCGACACTGGACTGGTTCTGTGGGCATGATCCCGGGCGTTCCCTGCTATCGGGGACGTTCCAGGAGTCCGATTCTCCTGCCAGGAGACCTGCACAACGGATGATCTACTGGGCCCAGCTTCTCCACATGTACCAGCCGCCGACGCAGACCCACGAGGTCCTCGTGCGCGTCGCCGCCGAATCCTACCGGCCGGTGCTGCGCGTCCTGCTCGATAACCCCGGCGCGCGCATCGCCATCAATATCAACGCGGTGCTCACGCAGCTCCTGGCCGAACACGGGCTGACCGACATCGTCGCGATGCTGCGCGAACTCGGCGAGCGTGGCCAGGTCGAATACACCGGCAGCGGCGCCTATCACCCCATTCTGCCGCTCATCCCCCACGTCGCCCGCGTCGAATCGATAGCGGCTAATCGTCGCCTGAACCACGGCTACCTCGGCGACGCGTATTCGCCGCGCGGCTTCTTCCCGCCCGAGATGTGCATCTCCGACGACGCCCTCCGCGACATTCGCGCCGCCGGCTACGAGTGGGTCATCGCCGGGGGAGTCGCCTCCCCGGACGGCTGGCCGACCAGCGAAGTCGCGCGTGTCGCCAACAGCGCCGGCCCGGGCGAGGAGCCGCTCGCGATCCTCTTCCGCGACGATGTTCGCAGCAACCAGATCTCCTTCGGGCAGACCGATGCGGCCCAGTTCCTCGAGTCGCTCGCGCACAGTGGCCCCGCGGGTTCCTACGTGGTTACCGCGATGGACATGGAGACCTTCGGCCACCACATCAAGGGCTGGGAACAGAATTTCCTCGACGGCATCTACTCGCTCATCGCCGGCGAGGAAAAACACGGCCCCGGCCGCCTCGCCATGGTCACCCTCAGCGAACTCGTCGAGTTGATGCCCGAGGGCCCGCTCGTCGCCCCGCGCGCCTCGTCCTGGAGCACCTCGAACGATGATCTCGACCGCGGCGACCCCTACCCGCTCTGGAAGTCGCCCGGCAACCGGCTGCACTCGCGCCAGTGGGACTATGTCGGCCACGTGGTCTCGCTCGTGGACCTCGCCGGCCGCTCTGCCTGCAACGAAGAGAGCACCCGCGATGCGAATTTCGCGCTCGAACGGCTCCAGCCGGCGCTCCACAGCTGCCAGTTCTGGTGGGCGAGCCGGCGGCCCTGGTGGTCCGAACTCATGATCCACCGCGGCACCCTCCTCCTCCACGAGACCCTCCTCCACGCCGCCCGCTCGATCGAACGCTCCTGTGCGAACGAAGAGGCGAAGGAGATGGCGCGCTGGCGGGTGGCCGCAGCCAACAAAATCCGCGAGCAAATCGAACACGAACTCTTCCTGGAACAAGACGCTTGAACATACTTTTCTGCACCGCCGAAGCCGACCCATACGCGAAGGTTGGGGGTCTCGCCGATGTAGCCCTCGGGCTGCCGCGCGCCCTCACCCGCCTTGGCCACGATGTCCGGGTGGTCATGCCCTGCCATGCGACCGCCGAGGCCGCCTTCGTCGCGGCCGGGCACACACGCAGGCTCACGGTCCGCGGGCTCATCGGCGAGGACATCGAGGTCGAGGTCGCGACCATCACGCAGCCAGGCGAGCCGACGGTCGTGCTCGTCCGCGATGGGCACTTCTTCCCGCGCGTGCACGTCTATGGCGAACCGGACGACCTCCTCCGCTACCAGCTCTTCTGCCGGGCAATCGCCGCCCTGCTGCGCGAGCCGGACTGGCAGGCCGATATCGTCCACCTGAACGACTGGCACACCGCCCCACTCGCCTACGAAATGCGCCTCGATAGCTGGAGCATCCCCGGGCTGGAGCACTCGGCCACTGTCCTGACCATCCACAACCTGCGCTATCGCGGGCCGGATAACTTCGCCGACCTCCTCGGCAACGGGATCTACTACGCCGACGCGATCACCACCGTGAGCCCGCGCTACGCCAACGAAATCCTCGGCTGGGAGCACGGCGAGGGCCTCGATGATCTCCTGCGACTGCGCCAGTCCGCCCTCACGGGCATCCTCAACGGCCTCGACACCGAAGTCTTCGACCCCGCGACCGATACGAAGATCGCGGCCAACTTCGACGCGAGCAGCATCGACAAGCGCTCCGAGAATCGCGCCGCCCTGCGCAAGGAACTCGAGATGTCGCCGACCACTCGCCCGCTCGCCGCGCTCGTCACCCGCCTGACGAACCAGAAGGGCATCGACGTGCTCATGGAGGCGGTGCCCGGGATTATTGCAATGGGCGTCGATGTTGCGGTCCTTGGCAACGGCGACGAAGCCTACGAAGAGAGCCTCGGCGCGCTCCAGGTGCGCTACCCCAACTACTTCCGCCTCGCGCCAAAATTCGACGACGGCATGGCGCGCCGCATGTACGCCGGGTCCGATTTTTTCCTCATGCCCTCGAAGTTCGAGCCGTGTGGTATCGGCCAGATGATCGCGATGCGCTACGGCTCCATCCCCATCGGCCGGCGCACCGGCGGCCTCGCCGACACTATCCTCGACCCCTGGCAGCACGGCGACCAGGGCACCGGCTTCCTCTTCGACGACTACACGCCCGAGGCGCTCATGTCAGGAGTCGAAGTCGCACTCGGCGCCTATCACGACCGCAGCTGGTGGCGAACGATGCAGACGAACGCGATGCGCCAGGATTTCTCCTGGCACTCGGCCGCGCATCGCTATCTGGATGTCTACCGCGACGCGATCCGCCGCCGGGGCTTCGAACCGCCGGAATAACACGCACCCGCTTGGGCGCGGGCGCTTCTGTTTTGAGCGCCGCTGGCAGATTGGCCGGCACGTCGCGAGTAGCAATGGTCGGCCTGGGGCGGCGAGTGACACTGGCACGCACTCGCTTGGGCGCGAGCGCTTCTGTTATGAGTGCGCCCGTGGGTCGGTCAACGCGCCACCCGATTCTCGCCGCTGCACGTCGGCCGCCCGTCCCCGATAATGGCCCGGTGCTCACCATTCTCGGCCTCGGCCCCGGTTCCGCCGACCTCCTCACTCGCCAGTCGTTCGATGCTCTCAGTTCGGCGCCGCGAGTCTACCTGCGCACGCGCCACCACCCGACCTTGGCCGAGATCGCCGGCTCCGACGCCTGGCTCGATTGCGACGACCTCTACGCCGGGGCCACGAACTTCGAGGACGTCTATTCGGCTATCGCGAGCCGCATTCTTGCCGCAGCGCAGGAGCACGACGTCGTCTACGCGGTGCCGGGCAACCCGCTGGTGGCCGAGCGCTCGGTGACGCTCCTCCTCGCGCTCGCGAAGGCGGCGAATCTATCCGTGCGAGTGCTCCCGGCGCTCAGTTTTGTGGATCTCGCGGCCGTTGCGCTGGGTGTCGACGCCGGTAACCTGCAGGTCTGCGATGCGCTCGACCTCGGCGTCGATCCGCTCCGACCGGCGCTGATTCACCAGGTCCACGACCGCGATTCGGCGACCGCGCTCAAGCTTCGCCTGCTCGACATCTACCCGGCGGACCACCCGGCGGTCCTCCTCCGTGGGCTCGGTTCGCCCGCCGAAGAGCAGCGCGACTTGCCGCTTTCGAACCTCGACCACATCGCCTACGGCTACCTCGACGCCATCTACCTGCCCGCCATCGACCCGCTCGACGATGTCCGCCGCCTCGAAGGCGCCTATCACGTCGTGGTCGAACGGCTCAACGCGGACGACGGTGGCTGCCCCTGGGATGTCGCCCAGACGCACGAATCGCTGCGAAAGTACCTCCTCGAAGAGACCTACGAGGTCCTCGGCGCGATCGACGCGGGCGATTCGATCGCACTCTCGGAAGAACTGGGCGACCTGCTCCTGCAGGTGTTCGAACACGTCGCCGTCGCGCGCCGCGAGGACACCTTCGCCATGGGCGATGTGACCGAGCACCTCATCCGCAAGCTGATTCACCGCCACCCGCACGTCTTCGGCGACGCCGGCCTGCGCACCGCCAGCGAGGTCGAAGGCGCCTGGGAGGGGCTGAAGAAGCAGGAGAAACCGGCCGGCTCCTCGGTGCTCGACGGCGTCCCGCTCGCCCTGCCGTCGCTGCAGGCGTCGCAGTCGATGCAATCGCGCGCGCGGAAGGCCGGGTTCGAATGGCCCGACATCTCCGGAGCCCTCGACAAGCTCGTCGAGGAACTCCAGGAGTTCGCCGAGGCAGAGGGAGACGCCGCCGCCCGCGAGGACGAGTTCGGCGACATCCTCTTCGTCGTCGCCGGCATCGCCCAGCGCCTCGGGATCGACGCCGAGCAGGCTCTTCGCCTCGCGAACACGAAGTTCCGCAAGCGATTCACCCTCGTCGAGCAGTACGCCCTCGAAGACGCGACCCCGCTCGACACCCTCGACCTCGACGGCCTGAACCGCCTCTGGCATCGCGCCAAGGCGGAGATTGCCGCAGGATCGACCCCATGAGAGCCATCATCCAGTCAGCCTATGGGGCGCCTCGCGACGTTCTCCGGATCGGCGAAGCCCCCATGCCAGTGCCCGCTGCCGACGAGGTCCTCGTGCGCGTGCGCGCCGCCTCCGTGCACCCCGATGTCTGGCATGTCGTTCGTGGTTGGCCCCTGATCCTTCGCCTCATGGGCTCCGGCGTGCGCCGCCCGAGGAGTCTCATTCCCGGGACGGACATGGCCGGCGTGGTCGAATCGGTGGGCAGCGCCGTCACGAAGTTTTGCCCTGGCGACGAGGTCTTCGGCGAGACAACTCGTGGCACCCAGTGGAACAATGGCCGCGCCTACGCCGAATTCGTGACCGTGCCCGCGGACGTGCTCGTCTTCAAGCCGGCGAACGCCACGTTCGAACAGGCCGCCGCGGTGCCGACGGCGGGGCTCATCGCGCTCCAGATCGTCCAGCGAAAGGGCGGCATCAAGGCGGGACAGACGGTGCTGGTCAACGGCGCTGGCGGTGGGGTCGGCGCCCTCGCCCTCCAGATCGCGAAGGCCCACGGCGCGACCGTGACCGCGGTCGATTCCGCCAGCAAACTCGACCTTCTCCGCTCGCTCGGCGCAGACCATGTAATCGACTACAAGGCCGAGGATTTCACGCGTTCTGGCAAGCGCCACGACCTCGTGTTCGACATCCCCGGCAATCACTCCGTGAGCGCCCTGCGCCGTGCCATCGCGCCCGGCGGCGGGTACGTGCTCATCGCCCACGACCAGTACGGGACGAAGGGCGGCCGTGTCTTCGGCAAAGGCATCCCTCGCTTCCTGAAACTGCTCGTCCTGTCGCGATTCCACCGCGAGCTGCGATTCAGCGGAACGCGCACGCCAAAGGCGAAATCGATGGCCCACCTCGCCGAACTGCTCGCGGCCGGGAATCTCACGCCAGTCATCGGCAAGACCTTCCCGCTCGAAGAAACCGCCGCCGCCATCCACGCCC
>JBBSKE010000234.1:0-6203 GCA_038256595.1 Tepidiformales bacterium
ATGCTTTGGGGAATAAACGGCACCGGAGAGCCATGGCAAACCAGCGTCACGTATTCCATGTCGATGAAGACCTGTTCGCTAAAGACGACGGTGATCACCGAGCCCGGATAGTAGCCGCCGCCCTGCGAGGGGCTGCTGCTGACCACATAGGGCGCAAAGTCGGTCTGGAAGCTGAAGGTTGCGTTCTGCTGCATGGTGTCAAACGGGTCGACCGTATCGGTGTCATGCACCTTGGGCGCGAAGACGGTGCCGGAGCAGTAGGCGCCCGCCGGCCAGCCGTAGACGCTCTCGATGACGAAGACCGGGGATTCCCCGTATGACGTTATCGCCTGCGGATAGCCGTTGCAGATGACCGCAACAGCGCCCGCGTCGAGCGTCACCGGTTCCGAGAAGAAGACGCCGATTCGCTCATCGGTGGCCATGGCTTCGGAGAAGGTCCAGTGCGTCTGGAACCCAGAAGTCGAGTTGAGGACGAGGACTTCCTCATTGTCTTCCGCTTCGATCCAGGCAACGAATGGGGCCTCATCCGTCTCGAACGAGAAGGTGAGGTCGGCAAGCATCTTGTCCGGCTCATCCGCCGTATCGACATCCGAGACCTTAGCGGCGTGAACGGTGACTTCGCAGTAGGAGTAATCGGCACCGAGCGTTGGGATCGGATTGATGGTGTAGACAGTACGGGCCGGGTTCATCGTGACGATGACCGGGATCTCCGTGCCTTCGCCGCAGACCATCGTAATCGCGCCAGCGGCCAGGGAGACCGGCTCGCTGAAGGTGACCGTGGGCTCGACGTCGACGGGCACATCGCCGTCGAGATCAGGCGCGAAGCTCACCACGTAGGGACGGCTGTCCGTGATGAACGTGAAGGATTCGCTACCAGCTCCGGCGTTCGGGCCGTCGTTCGTATCAACATCGGTCACCAGCGCGGCATTGACTGCGGCCACGCAGGTCGCGCCTTCCGGCAGCGCAGAGGTCGGGTTCAGCAAAATAGTGGTCGTGCCCGAGCCACTGATCGTGAACGCCACAGGGGTGTTGTTGCAGGTGAGGGTGAAGGCGGCGGCGGTCGCATTGACCGGCTCGCTGAAGCCGAAGGAAGGCTTCACGCTCGTGCCCGAAGACTGGCCAACTGCCGGCATGCTCGAAACCACGAGCGGGGCGGCATCGAGGCCGGTGGTGAGGTTTGAAATTTCGACGGCGGTGACGATCGAGCCGACGCCGTTCGCGGCCTGGCCGCTGATGAGCAGGCGGAGTTTGCCGCCGTTCTCGGCGAAGGTCGCGGAGATCGTGTCCTTGCCGGTCGTCTTCTTTAGCTGGCGCCAGGCGCCGTTGATGTAGACCTGTCCGGCGGCATTGGAGGGCGTGTTCAGCGTGAAGCGCGAGGTCGAACCCGGGGTCCGAGTCCAGCCGGCGGTCGTCGTATCGACTCGCACGTCGCCGTTGCCGACGGTGGCGGAGGTCGAAACGACTTTGATCTCGGTGATGTTGCCGTCAAAGCCGCCCTGGGAGCCAAAGGCTGCTACCGACTTCACGGTTATCGTGACGGGACGGGTCGTCCCCTGGTTTGTCTGGCCGATTTTGGCCAGCATCGTTCCGCTAAACGTCTGAGTCAGCGTCGCGGGCGGGGGCAATGCTGCTTCAGCGCGCGGAACGGCCTGGAAGACCGTCGCCGCCAGCACCATGGCCAAAACCATGAGCAGTAGTGCGGGTCTTAAGACTCGCGAGGTCGTCGTCGTAGGAGGGGGCATACGTTTACATCACCAGCTCTGGAGGGATACCCGGCTCATCCGAAACGGCGTACGGGTGCCCTCTGAGCATCGGTCGCATGGAAAGGCTCGGTATAGGTAGTTCTACCTACTCTCACGCGACCTTGCGTGCCGCCGGGACCATCATTGCCCAGCTAGCCCTTGCATTGCCCTACAACACCTGAACCCAACCTCAGGAGAAGAGCGGCGAGTCGATTCCCATCGCCACAAAGACCAGGGCGAGGTAGAGCAGGGAGTACTTGTAGACGGTCATCGGCGATTCTTGCTCCGGGCGTTTCCAGAGCTTCCACGCGTACCAGATGAAGCCTGCGCCGCCAACAATGGTCGTGGCCGCATAAATCCAGGAGAGGTTCGCCACCGGGATGAGGATAAAGCTCGTGGCGACGAGGCCGAACGTGTAGAGCAGGATCTGCGTGCGCGTGTGTGCCGGGCCGGCCGTGACCGGGAGCATCGGGACGCTCGCCTCGGCGTAGTCGTCCTTGAGTTTGAGGGCGAGCGCCCAGAAGTGCGGCGGGGTCCACATGAAGACGATGGCGAACATCACCACCGAGGCCCAGGAGACATCGCCGGTGACCGCAGCCCAGCCGACCATCGGTGGGAATGCGCCGGCCGCGCCGCCAATCACGATGTTCTGGGGCGTGCGGCGCTTCAGCCACATCGTATAGATGAAGACGTAGAAGAGGAGCGCGGAAGCCGAGAGAATCGCCGCTTCGACCGTCGTTGCGGTGGCGAGGAAGATGAACGCGCCGACCCCGAGGCTGATGCCGAAGATGAGCGCGTTCGCCGGCTGAATGGCGCCGGTGACGAGCGGCCGGCTGCGCGTGCGGCGCATGACGCCGTCGATGTCGCGGTCGTACCAGCAGTTAATCGTGTTCGCGCCCGCAGCTGAAAGCGTCCCGCCGATAAGCGTCGCGAGCACCAGCCAGGTGCCCGGCCAACCGCGGTCGGCGACGACCATCGCGGGGACGGTCGTGACCAGCAGCATGACGATGATCACCGGTTTCGTGAGCGCGATATACCCGCGCACGGTCGCGGCCAGCGAATCCTGCCGGTACGCGATCGCGGGAGCTGTCATGCGGGCACCTCTGCACGTGTGGCGACGTTGGCCCGCCGTGTCACAACGGGCCGGTAATAGCAAAGGATCAGGGTAGTCGCGAGAATGATCCAGATCGACGTCGCGAGTGCAGTATGAAGGACGGTGAGGAAATCGGGAAACGTGAGCCAGACGTTGGCCGCGCCGACGGCCACCTGGAGCAAGTAGAGGGGACCGAGATAGGTCACCACCGGCTTCGCCCACGACTCTTTCGACGAGCGCTTCACGGTCACCATGAAGAAGGCGAGCACGACGAGGAAGCTGCCCGCGAGGTAGCGGTGGACCATGTGCGAGATCTCCTGGCTGTCGTTGCCGGGCAGGATGTTGAGGCCGTTGCAGGTCGGCCAATCGGCGCAGGCGGTCGAACCGCCGCTTTCGGCCATGTAGGCGCCGATCCACATCACGGCCACGAGCCAGCCAATGGCGAACAGTGCGACCCGGCCGATGCGCGGATAGGCGAGGGCGCGCGGCTCTCCGCGCTCGGCGGCTTCGACGCGCCAGAGGCCGATGAGCACAAACAGTTCGAAGGTGAGAATGAGCATCGCCGTGACGAGGTGAGTGGCGACAATCTCAGGCGGGAGTTCACGCACGACGGTGATGGCGCCGAGCAGGCCCTGGATACCGACCAGCGGCACGATCAGAACGGCTGCCCATTTCAGGAGCGTAACGTGGCTGTAATTGCGCCAGACCATGATAGCGAGGCCAATCACGAGGAAGCCGACAATCGAAGCCGTGAAGCGGTGGGAGAATTCGATGAGAGCGGTCTGGTGGCCCGGGGGCACGGCCCCACCGTGGCAGAGCGGCCAGTCCGGGCAGCCGAGGCCAGAGCCGGTAGCGCGGACGATCACGCCCACCACGATGAGGACAACCGTCATGACGACGGTGACCAGGGCAAGGCGCTGCGTAGCGTTCAAGCTCGTCCCCCAGACTTGCGAGTTATGGTAGCTCTCGAACCGTCTTCTAGTTTCGTACATGAGTGGGGGAGGAGCTATCGAAGCCGTGAATGTCCGTAGCGAAGATCTCCCGGGCTGCCATACATCCATAGTCTGATGCGGTCCCTGGGGCGCCTTGAACGTGCGCGGGAGGGGAAGCGGTGGTACATTCCTGAGCGGTTCGCCCGCATTTTCGGCCCAGATTGGCCCGTTCGAACGAGCGCGAATCGCCCCAAAAAGCATTCTTCATGGAACGAGACCAGCCAATGCCCGAACCGGTTACTGCCAGCGCGAAACTTGAAGCCCTGCTCCAGATGAAAGCCACCGTTGCCCTCGGTGGCGGCCAGAAGCGCATCGAGGCGCAGCACGCACGTGGCAAGCTCACCGCCCGCGAGCGCATCGCCCTCCTGCTCGACGAAGGCACCTTCGAAGAGATCGACAGCCTCGTTCGCCCGAAGAACAGCGAAACGCCCGGCGAAGCGGTTGTCACCGGCTGGGGCCGCGTCGATGGCCGCCCGGTCTACATCTACTCGTTCGATTTCACGAACATCGGCGGCTCCCTCTCGCGCATCGTTGGCGAAAAGGTCTGCAAGATCATGGACCTGGCGCTGACCACCGGGGCGCCGATTATCGGCATCCAGGATACCGGCGGCGCGCGCATCCAGGACGGTTCGGAGAGCCTCAAGGGCTTCGGCGACGTGTTTTGCCTGAACGTCCTCGCGAGCGGCGTGGTTCCCCAGATTACGGTCACGATGGGGCCGTCGGCGGGCGGCGGCGCGTATAGCCCTGCCCTGACCGACTTCATTTTCGTCACCGAAGGCACCGGCCAGATGTATATCACCGGCCCGGACGTCATCCGCGCCGTCACCCAGGAAGAGGTCACACACGAAGAGCTCGGTGGCGCGTTGACGCTCGCCAGCCGCTCCGGCGTTGCCCATTTCGCCATCCCTGGCGAAGAAGCGACCCTGGCAGAGGTGCGCCGCCTGCTCGGATTCCTCCCTTCGAACAACGCGGAAGATCCGCCCTTCGTCCCTAGCAGCGACGACCCGGAGCGCGAGGAAGAGGAGCTTCTCAACCTCGTCCCGGTGGAATCGAACCGCCCCTACGACGCGCGCGATGTCATCGTCCGGATCGTCGATGACGGCGACTTCATGGAAGTGCACGAGCTGTTCGCGCCGAACATGGTCGTCGGTTTCGCCCGCATGGGTGGCCGCTCGGTGGGCATCGTGGCGAACCAGCCGATGGTGCTGGCGGGCTCGATCGACATTAACGCCAGCCGCAAGGCCGCGCGCTTCGTCCGCTGCTGCGACTGCTTCAACATCCCGGTCGTGACGCTCGTCGACACCCCCGGCTACCTCCCGGGCACGACCCAGGAGTACAACGGCATCATCATCCACGGCGCGAAGGTGCTCTACGCTTACGCCGAGGCGACCGTCCCGAAGGTCACGGTTGTAACGCGCAAGGCTGTCGGCGGCGCCTACATCGCGATGGGCTCGAAGATGCTCCGTGGCGATGTGAACCTCGCCTGGCCGACCGCCGAGGTGCCGGTCACCGGCCCGGACGGTGCGGTCAACATCATCTACCGCGAAGAGCTTTCCAAGCACGAGAACCCGGTCGAGCGGCGCAAAGAGCTGATCGACGAGTACGTGGCGAAGTTCGCGAACCCGTACATTCCGGCCGGCATCGGCCTCTTCGACGACGTGATCGACCCGCGCCAGACGCGCCGCAAGATCATCCGCTCGCTGGAGATGCTTGAGCACAAGGCAGACCGAAATCCGCCGAAGAAGCACGGGAACATTCCGCTGTAGGCTGTTGGCCGTTGGCCTTTGGCATTCGAAAGCCACTCGAACGGGCCGCTCGAAGTTGAGCGGCCCTTTCTGTTCTCTTCTCGATCGGGGTGCCCTGGACTGCCCCTGGACATTGGAGGATCCTCGTCGCCTCTGGTACGGGAGACCAAGCGACTTCTTGCTTCTATCGCCCCGCAATCCGCTACCAGGCGAGGTAGGTGGCGCTCGCCCAGCCTCGTGTCGCACGGTCCGGGGTGGTCACTTCGACCCAGCGGACGCCGTCGGCGGTTCGTTCAGTCCCGGTACGACCCAGGAGCGCACCGTCCGCAGGGCAGGCTATGACGGCAGCGGAAAGCGATGGCTCGGAGCGGACGTTCAAGCAATCGCCGGGGATGACCACGCGTGCAAATGCGTCGCCAAACTGAAGTGCGTCATAAAGTTGGGGACCGACGAGGCTTGGATAGCCTTCGCCGAGTTCGCCTAACACGCCCGTCGTGCCGTTCGAGAGGTCCGTGAACGATATCGCCGGACGAGGTTCGCCCTGGGTTGGGCGGTAGGTGGCGTAGCCCAACAACCACTGGTTATCGATGGCGATTCCTGGAAAGCTGTCCCCCGGGATGTCATGAATCGC
>JBBSKE010000235.1:0-6202 GCA_038256595.1 Tepidiformales bacterium
GAGGTCGAGCGACTGGAAGATCTCGTGGTCGGCGGAGTAGAGCGCCTCCATCTCGCGGGCGCGCGCTTCCGTCTGGGTGAAGAGCCGCACATTTTCGAGGGCGATGGCCACCTGCCCGGCGAGCGCGGCGAGATACTCCTGCTCCTCGTCGTCCACCTGTTCCGGCCGCCGGTAGTAGAAGGAGACGGCCCCGTTCGGGCGGTCGCGATAATAGAGCGGGATGTTCGCCACACAATCGAATTCGACGTCGTCGACGAGTCTCGCGAGCGGGGCGAGCGATGGGTCTGTGCGGAGCATTCGCTTGGCATCGGGGATGACGGCGATTCCGCTCTTCATGAACGATTCGCGCATCGCCGGGACGCCTCCCATCCGCCAGGACTCGATGATCCCGGCGGCGTACCCCTCGGGTAGGCCACAGGTGCCGACGATGCCGATGTCTCGCAGGCGCGCGTCGGTGCTGGTGCCGGAATCGAAGAAGGTGATGGCGCAACCGACCGCCTCGGTGCCGGCGAGGGCGTCTTCGGCGAGGCCGTTGATGACCTCCTGGACGGGCCGGTTGTACATCAGCGACGAGGCCACGCGGGCGAGGGCGGCATTCGCGCGTGCCCGCCGCTGGGCCTCTTCGTAGAGCCGCGCGTTGTCGATGGCGACCGCGGTCTGGGCGGCGATCGCCTGCAGGAATTCGAGGTCCTGCGGCCCCGGCATGTCGCCCTGGGCGTAGAAAAAGTTCACGGTGCCGAGGGGGAAGCCGCGCGCGGACATGGGAATCGCGACCATCCCCTCCCAGGCGGCGTGCTCGATCAGCGGGTGGAGCGCCGCGAATTCCGGCACGGAGAGCAGGAATGTCCGCGCCGACTCCAGCAGCACCGGCTGCTGTTGCTGGATGGCCGCGAAAATCGGCTGATTGATGCCCGAGTCATTCAGCTGGGTGAAGGCCGTGGCGACTTCGTCTGAGTGCCCGAACTGGCCGCTCATCCGGACCTGTTCGCCCTCCATCACGAGGACCGAGCAGGCGACGACGTTCGTCGCCTCGACGGCGATGCGGGCAATCTCGTGGAGGGCATCGACCAGGGGCCATTCGAAGTTGATCGAGGTCGCAATCCGGGCAAGGGCGCCAGTTTCGCGCGCGCGCCGCTGCGTCTCTTCGTAGAGGCGTGCGTTCTGGATGGCGATGCCCGCGCGTTCGGCGATGGCGCGATACTGGCGGATCTCCTGCGCGTCGAAATTGTGCGGTTGCGAAAAACCGGCGTAGAAGATGCCGAAACCGGTCGGCCCGGCCTGCACGGGCACCGCGAGGATCGAATGGGCGCGCGAAAGGCGCAGGATTTCGCTGTCGATCCCGGCGCGCGCCGCGTCCTCATAGATAACGACCTCACCCCGCTCCGAGGGCTGGGGCATCATGTACTTGAACCGCTCCTGGATCTGCTCCATGGTCTCGCGCGTCATCCCGTAGAAGCCGCGGATGCGCATTTCGCCCGTGCGCGGGTGGCGAATGCCGAGAAGGCTGCTATCGACCGACATCACCTCCGAGGCGACATCGACCAGCGACTGGAGCACATCGTCGAGTTCGAGCGAGCGGTGCAGCTCTGCATCTGCCCGGTAGAGGGCGGAGATTTCGGCGGCGCGCTGCTCCACTTCGCGCAGGAGATAGGCGTTCTCAATTGCCGCCGCCACCTGGTTGGCGAAGGCAGACACGAGCTGCCAATCGCGGTCTTCGAAAGCGGAGGTCGTGTCCTTGGTGACGCTCAGGTAGCCGAGGAGGTCCTGGCGGCCGGGGAGCGGTGCGGCCATCCATGAGCCCGTTTCGCTGGCAACGGTGAACAGTTGGCCGGCGGTCTCGCGATAGAGGTGCGATTCTTCGCTCTCGTCATGGATATCCTGGGCGACGATCGTGCGGCCCACGCGGAGCCGTGAGATGAACCCGGGTGAGGCCGGCACACGCCAGCTGCGATAGTCGCCCATCCCTTCGCGGACGGGCCCGCGGCGGGCGAGGATGCGGAATTCGCCGCCCTCATAGAGCGTCACGCGGGCGGTAGAGTAGGCGACAACCCGCTCCAGCTGCGTCAGCACGGTCTCGGCGAGTTCGTCGAGGTCCACAATCGAGGCGACGGCGCGGGTGGTCTCGAGCAGTGTCGCCAGTTCGGTCGTGCGGCGGTCCAGCTGCGCGAAGAGGTTGGCGTTCGCCATCGCAACCGAGACCTGGTTCGCGAAGGCGGTCACGAGGGCGGCGTCTTCGGCACTGAAGGCGCCCGGTTCGGAGCGCGAGACGCTCATGTAGCCGACCAGTTCGCCCGCCCGGAGGAGTGGCGCCGCCGCCCAGGAGCGCACATGCGTGAAGACGCGGTCGAACCACTTGCCCGTCATTTCGCGGTAGAACAACGCCCCCTCATCGTCTCCCCGGACATCGGCGGAGACGACCGGCTGGCCGTGCGCGAGGCGCGCGAGGAGGTCCGGCCCTGGTCGCAGGACTATCGAGGCATCCCCCGGGTCGATATCGAGGTCCGGGAGCTTCCCGCGGCGCGTGAGCAGCCGCATCTCGTCCCCATATCGCCCGACGATCGAGGCGTGCGAGAAGTCGATGACCCGCTTGAGCTGGTCGATGACGACGTTGAAGAGCTCGTCGAGATCGACTGTCGAGGCGATTACGCGAGCCATTTCGAGCAGGGTGGAGAGCTGTTCGGCGCGGTGCTCGCTTTCGGAGAGCAGGCGAGCATTGTCGAGAGCCACCCCGGCATGCCCCGCGAAGGTGAGGACGAGTTCGATTTCGTGGCTGCTGAATGCGTCCTGCTCGGTGCGAGAAACTGTCATGACGCCGATCAGCTTGCCGCGCGCCATGAGGGGGATCATCTGCTGCGAAACGACGTAGCGGAACGGCCCAGCGTCGATGCTCGCGCCGAGCAGTTCGCGGAAGCGGTTGCCGTAGAGGTTATCGGCCCGCACATCCGGCGTGCCCACCGCCTCGCCGCGACGGACGGCGTCGCCGATTTCGCCGCGCAGGGCACCGACGAGACGTGCCCCCTCGGTTTCGGGCTCGCGCACTTTGCCGTTCCCGCCGCGCGATTGAAGGATGATGATGTCGTCGCCATCGACCATGCTCATCGAGGCGCCGGCATAGGGAACGACGTGCGCCACCTGGTCGAGGATGACCTGCAGGACCGAATCCAACTCCAGCCGCGAACTCACGCGCCGCGAGACATCGAGCAACGTCGCCAGCTCGGTTGTGCGTTCCTTGACGCGCCGCTCGAGCAACTCCAGGGCCCGGACTTCCTCGGTGACATCGCGGACCACGGCAAGGACGTGCAAACGGCCGCGAATTTGCATCGGGCGGCCGGTGACCTCGACATCGAAGGCAGTGCCATCCTTGCGCAGGTCGCGGGCGCGCGTGCGGTATTCGCGGCCCTCGGTGATCGCCTGGGCGAAGGCCGCGAACTTGTCCTGCGAATCGGGATGAATGAAGCTCCCCGGGCCAACCGGCGACATGCCAATGAACTCCTCGCGCGTGTAGCCGTGCATCCGGCAGACCGCGGGATTCACTTCGACCAGCTCCAGGGTCTCCATGTCGGTCACCATCACGCCGTCGGCGACCTGGTTGAAGATGCTCTCGAACATCGCAGCCGTCTCGGCCGAGCGCTCGCGCTGTTCCTGCTCTTCGGTGATGTCGCGCGCCACCCAGAGCACGGTTTCGGCGTCGATCGGTGAGATCGTCGCATTGATCCAGAGTTGCCGCCCCTCGATGCGCTGGCGGTACTCGATCGTCTTCTTATCCTGCGTGCGAAGAACCTCGTGCAGGTGCTCGAGCATCTCCGCAGCGCGACGTGGCGAAAAGAGGTCGTAGACCGTGATGCCGACGTACCGCTCGGGAAACCGCGAGTCGATCATCGATGTCGTCGTCGGGGCGACGCGCAGGAAGGTGCCGTATTTGTCGATCGCGATCACGGCGTCCTTCATCGCGGTGAAGAGCGCGCGCAGTTCCCGCTCCGAATCGCGAATCATGGTCTCGCGGGCATGGTCCTCGGTCGCATCGCGGGCGACCCAGAGGACGGTGTCTTCGTTGATCGGCGAAATGGTCGCGTTCAGCCAGTAGGAGGCGCCTTCGAGCTCCTGGTCGTACTCGATCGTGCGCGTCTCCTGCGTCGCCAGGACCTCGCGGAGGAGGGTGAGGAGCTGTTCGGCGCGCTCCGGGGGGCACATATCGTGGAGGCCCATGCCGACGTAGGCGTCGGCCTGGCTCGTATCGATCATCTTCGTGCCGGTGCGAACGACGCGCAGGAACTTCCCGTCGCGGTCGATGATCGCGACGGCGTCGGTCATCGCCGCCAGCAGCGCGCGCAGTTCTCGTTCGGATTCTCGCGTCCGCGCATCCCGTTCGGCGCGTTCGCTCTCCGCGGCGACCTGGTCGGTCGCGTCGTTCATGAGCAGGAGGATGCTCGTCACCTCTCCATCCTGGAGGAGGGGCGTAAGGGAGAAGTCGATGTAGGCGGTGCGCCCGTCGTGGCGCGGTATTGCCCGGGCGAGCGCAGCTACAGAATCGCCCCGGAGCGCGACCGAGAACCAGCGCGCAACGCGCTCTTCCTGGCCTTCGGCGAGACTCGTGAACAACGCCCCGGGCACGAAGTTCTCCACCTTCGCCCCGAGGTGCTCGTGCATCAGTTCGACGAACGCCGGGTTCCAACGCAAGAGGCGCAATTCCCGGTCGACCACGACGATGCTGTACGGCATCTGGTCAGCGACGAGCGAAAGCAGGACCTCTGGCGCGGGCGAAGTTGCCGGGCGCGGCTCGGCGGCCATCTCCCTACACCTTGCCGGGAAGTGTGGGCACAAGTCCGATCCGGGCCGCGTGGAGGGCCGCCTGGGTGCGGCTCTGGACGCCCAGCTTCGCGAGAATGTTGCTCACATGCGTCTTCACGGTCTGCTCGCCGATGGTCAGGGCGCGCGCAATCTCTTTGTTCGCCTTGCCCGCGGCGAGGAGGCGAAGGACCTCGGTCTCGCGTTCGGTCAGCGTCTCCGGGCTGTCCGGGGCGCGTACTTCGCGCATCAGGCGGGCTGCGGCTTCGGGCGAAAGCTGCACCTGGCCCGCCGCCGCGGCCTTGATCGCGCGACAGAGTTCTTCGGCCTGGGTGTCCTTCAGCAGGTAGCCGATGGCCCCGGCGCGCACCGCGCCGACCACGGAGCCGTCGTCGAGCACGCTCGTGACCGCAATCACTTCGGTATCGGGGAAGCGTTTGCGAATTTCGAGCGTCGCCGTGATTCCGTCCATCACCGGCATCAACATATCCATAAGGACGACGTCCGGGCTGAGCTTCGCGACCAGGTCGATCGCCTCCTGGCCGTTCGCTGCCTCGCCGATGACATCGAGTTCGGGGTCGAGCGCGAGGAACATGCGCAGGCCCTGCCGCACAACACTGTGATCATCCGCCAGCACGATCCTGATTGTCATGCTCCGGTCCTCCCCCATTTGGTGGATAAGCATATCCCTCGTAAGTTCCCGTCGCATCAGACCGGCGGCGGCGTCACGTGGAACCATGCAAGCGTACGCTAGGGACATGACATCCGCGATACGTGTGCTAGTGGTCGACGATGAGCCGGCCATCCGCAGGGGGCTGACCATGCGCCTCCTGCTCGAGCCGGATGTCGAAGTGGTGGGCGAAGCGAGCAACGGATTCGCCGCCGTCGAACTGGCCCGCGAACTGCAGCCGGACGTCGTCGTGATGGATGTGCGCATGCCCGTGATGGACGGGATCACGGCCACGAGGCTCATCCTCAAGGAGTCGGTCTACCTGCCGATCATCGCCCTCAGCCTCTACGACGACACGGCGACCATCCAGAAGGCGCTGGCTGCCGGGGCCACCGCCTTCATCGCCAAATCGCGCATGGACACGACCCTCGTGGACACGATCCGCAGCTGCGCCCAGCCACGCACCGGGTTCGCCGCCCTGGACCCGAGGAACTTTCCGGGCTAGCTGCTAGCGACTAGCCCTCTCGCAGCAGCGGCGTAAAATGCGAACTCCAAGAAGCGGTTCCATTGGGATTAGCCGGCCCACAAATCTAGCCGCTAGTGTACTGAGTCCTAATTAGCTAGATGATTTGGTATACTGGGTCATGCTCACCAAACTGCCACTCGAACTTAGTGACGCCGACCGCCAGGCGCTATCACACATCGTGCGCTCGCCCTCTGCCGAGCAGCGTACGGTTATGCGCTGCC
>JBBSKE010000236.1:0-6193 GCA_038256595.1 Tepidiformales bacterium
GGATACCGATGGCAACCCCACCGGCCCCCGCAACGGCGCCCTGGTGAAGAAGTGGAACCGCATCACCACCACTGAAATCACCCGCGGGACGGACCCGGAAGAGAACATCGTCACGAACACGATGACCACCGCTCCGGTCGTCTTCAATGTCTCCGGCGGCAGCTACGTGTTCCAGGGCGGCGTCTTCAACCTCACCGAATGGGTCTACGGTTCGCACACCGGCCCAGACGGGATGGTCGAAGAGGGCCTGCTCGACGGCGTGATTCTCGTCGCAAGCATCGATGGCGGCAGCTGCGGCGAGTTCGTCTCCGAGCAGGACTCGCGCGAATTCCTCGGCCCGGTGATCAACGGCGTCAGCAACGGTGGCCGCTTCGACCGTGCCCAGTACCCGCTGAGCAGCCAGCCCGGCCCCTGGAACGGCGTTATCGAGCACATCCTCGATACCGACCTCGATACACTCCCAGAGCCGGAGTTCGTTGGCGATGGCCCGGACGACATCTCCCTTTCGATCACGAACGACCGCAACTGTCTCTCCGGCAGCACGATTCGCGTGCGCATCGACTCCTACTACCCGACGCCCTACACCTCGCAGGCGCCGACCTATGCGCACACCGAATACGTCGATATTCGTCTCGAATTCGTCGTCAACCAGAAGACTCCGACGGTCGCCTGGGCTGGCGAAATCATCACCATCAATTACGGCTTCTCCGCCGGCCCCTCCGGGTGTGGCGCTGCGAACTCCCGTGTCCACTTCGTCAAGCAGGCCGACGCCCCGGGCAACTTCATCCCCGATGGCTGGGTGAGCATCATCGGCCAGGACGAGGCGGTCGCCATCCTTGGCAGCTCCTGCAACGTCAGTATCCGCTACGAATCGGAACAACAGGGCGAAGTCGATATCGAAGTCTTCCTCGAAACCTGTGTCCTCTATAACGCAGTCCTCTGCCCGGATGTGGCAGCGGGCTTCCCGTTCAACGCGCCCAATCCCTACGAGGGCAACCCGTACACGAAAATCGCCTATCCCATCTACTACATGGCGATCGAAGACGTCACCATCAGCGTCTCCGGGCCAACCATCGTCTCCACGTTCGGCGATGTGAGCGCGACCGTTCGCGGCCACTTCACCGGCGCGAACCAATCGATGCGCCCCGCTGAGACTGCCCCGGATGGCCGCTATCTCCCCGCCGGCCGCTGGGTCCTCCCGGATGACTGGGAACTCCTTCGCGGAGACGGCGACTTCCGTCCCGGCTGGCCCGGGTCGCCCAGTATGCCGCTGACCAACGTCACCTTCTTCATGGAGAACGAAGGCATCGTCAACAGCTTCACCGGCGAGGTCTCCAATGGCGCCGCCGGCTGGTTCGAGCTCGATGGCACCGAATCCTACCTGGATGTGAACCCTCGCACCGGCGAAGAATCGGTCCTCGGCGATTTCGAACACCCGCGCATCATCACCGACCTCACGGACTCGAGCGGCACTGCCACCGTCGACTCCTACGGCGACTTCAACCTTGGCTACCAGGACTGCGAAGTCAACCTGCCGACCGGCAACCCGCACTGCGACCTCGACGACATCGTCGGCCAGACGCGCTTCTACGCGATCGCCGACTACCCCCACTTCTTCGGTCCCCTGCCGCCGGTGCGAACCACCACGGAGCAGACCGACTGGGTCTGGGGCGGCTACAAGACGGTCACCGTCGAGAACTCCGACGCCGCCTCCCAGAAGTACGTCGTCGTGCGCATGCTCGACCGCGACGGCTTCTGCGATGCCATCAACACGAACAACCTCCTCGGCATCCCGGTCGAATTCCGCATCGATGCCGGCGGCGGCATCATCATCGAAGCCCAGGGCCGCCCGGTCTCCTACAGTCTCAACAAGGAGGGCGTCGTCGCCACAACCTTCGACACCCAGGACGACCAGGGCAACCCGATGAATATCGAAATTGTCCGGCCTATCCAGTCGAGTTCGGGCGACGAGTGCCAGGTCTGGGTCAAGGTCTCGCGCAGCCTGCCGGGCATCGTCAACATCGAAATCACCATCCCGGGGACGCCCGCGCCGCCCGTCAGCGATGTCCGTATCACGGCCATGCAGTGCGACGGCGAAGAGTCGTTCACGGTCACGAACTTCGGCGAGGTGCCCGTCAGCCTCGGCGGCTGGGCCCTGCGCGGCATCCAGAAGAACTTCGGCGAAGTCCCGCATCTCGGCCTCGATGGCGTTCTCGTCCCGGGCGAATCGAAAACCTTCCGCGGCGGGCCGAATTCGAGCGACTACGGCTGGATCGATAGCTCGAGCGAAATCGTTGCCAACGTCGGCTCGAGCCCGCCCGGCTACGTCCACCTCGTCTGGCAGAATTACAACTTCGGCATCGCCATCTGCCCCACCGAGATTGGCCTGCCACCGACCTTCGAGTTCCTCTCTCCGCTGCCGGATTCGCTGCCACCTTCGGGCGAAGGCGAACTTCATTTCAGCGTGAACGTCGAATTTGGCTCGCGCGTCAGCCAGCAGCTCGTGCCGGGCTGGAACCTGATCGGCGGCTCGTCCTCCTCGATCCCGCTGCACGAAGCCATCGAAGGCCACGAAGACAAGCTCACCAGCATCTATGCGTGGGACAATGCGGCGGGCGAATGGCTGCGCTACTTCTCGGGCGCCCCGGACTACCTGAATACGCTTACGGATCTCGATCCGGGAGTTGCATACTGGGTGCACGCGAAAGAAGCGTTTGCGCTGTCTATCCCCGAATAGTAGTCAGCGACTGGGCCAGAAAAGGGAGTGTTTCCGAGCTGGAAACACTCCCTGGAGGGAACCGGAACGGATGGCGCAATTCTCGACGCCGAAGGCGAGAGGGGTTACTCGCCGGGCTCGGGCGGCGGCATCGCGGGGGACGGAGGAATCTCCGGAACAATAGGTTGCGCGACTTTAACGTAGGTTACGTGGTAATGCTTCTTCTTCGGCATAAAGAACAGCAAAATGCCAAGCGTAATGATGCCGAGCGTAGTCCAAAAACATCCGCGGTGCTCGGTGATATTCTGGCTCTGGACAGTGAACCCGTTCGCGAGCATCTGGGTCATGTCGTTGCGCATGGCTCTATCGCTGTCGTAACTCTTCGTCACGACCTGGGGGAGGGCGTTGGGGGCAATGGACAAATGGGGGCTCCAGTGTGATTTGCGACAGTATGACGCTAACTACTTCGAGGCTCAATCTTCCTATCTGGGTCATTTGTACATGTGTACTACGCCCCAGTTTCGACTCGCGGCTCCGTTGCGGTGCGCATCCAACGCGGGTTTTACGGGAGTTGCCGCGAAGCGCGACGGACAAGAGCCGAGCCGCAAGGTTTCCAGGGCCGAACTCGCCCGTTACGTGTACTTTCCCCGAATAGTTCCGCATACGGGGACCCTTGGTACGCTCCAAGGGCCCCGGTACACACCCTCGCGTTGGAAGTTAGCTTCATGATTACCACCTACCAGACCCGGCTACTCGGCGCGATGCTCGTCGTGGTTGCTGGGCTCGCAACAATCACCTCCGTCTCGGCCCAGGGTTTCGGCCCGCCGCAGACAATCTTCGGCTCCATCACCGATTCCGGCGGACCCGTCGCCGAACGCCTCCCCGTCGAGGCCTATATCGGCGAGACCCTCTGCGGCAAAGGCAGCACCGAGTTCGTCGGCGAAGGCGCATCCCGCGTCACCGTCTACGCGCTCGATGTCGTGGAAAAGGGCCAGACTGCCGGTTGCGGCAGCGATGGCGTCGAGGTTCGAATCAAGATCGGCGACCGTTTCGCCACCCAGACCGCGCGCTGGCGGGCTGGCCCCCTCCAGGTCGACATTCTCTTCGGGTCGAATTCCACGCCCGCGCCTATCCCGACCTTCACGCCAGTTCCGCCAACCGCTGTCCCAACTGCCGCGCCAGCGACCACCGAAGCCACTCCCGCCGGGACGCCCGCTGCCACAGACGGCACGCCCACCGGCACCACCGTCGCCAGCAGCACGGCCGAGACCCAGGGCGCAGCAACCGCTTCGGCCTCCGTCACCGTCTCGATGACCACATCCCCGAGCGCCACCTCGACGCTCGCCGGCGGCGTCGTCAGTTCGGTTGCAGGTGGTACAGGCTCCGGCGATGATGACGGCCTCCCCGTCTGGGGAATCGTCATCGCCGTCCTCGCCGGGATCGCGGTCCTCGGCGGCGGCGTCGGACTCGTCATGGCCCGCGCCCGCGCAAACGACAGCGATTCAATGTCGCAGACGTAGTAGAAGTGCTGAGTTCAAAGGACTGAGGACTGAGTAGCCGGTTCTACTGCGATGCCTATTGGCATACCAATTACTCACTCGTATTCTACACACTCAGCACTCAGCACTCAGCACTCCTACCTCAGTCCTAATCACTCGTCACTCTGGTGCCCCCATGTCTCTCCGCTTTCACGAAATCGCCGAATCCAGCCACCGTATCCTCAATCCCATCACCATCGAGAAGCTGATGCTGCTCGGCGAAATGGCGAAACTCGGCCCCGGCATGCGCGTCCTCGACCTCTGTAGCGGGAAGGGCGAGATGCTGCTCCAGTGGTCGAAGGCGTTCGGCAGTGGCGGCGTCGGCGTGGACCACAGCACCGTCTTCTTTGCGGCTGCGAATGAGCGCGCCGCCGAACTCGAACTGGCCAGCCGCGTCACCTTCGAATTCGGCGAAGCACAGGCCTGGCAGTCCGGCGAGAAGTTCGATGTGGTCTGCTGCATCGGCGCCACCTGGATTGGCGGCGGCCTCGCAGGAACGCTCGAAATCATGCGCCGCCACCTCAAGCCCGGCGGCATGCTCTTCGTCGGCGAAGTCTTCTGGCACGAAGCGCCGCCCGAAGCTGCGCTAACCGCCCTCGGCATCGGTGCAGACGATTTCACGACGCTCATTGGCACTCTCGACCGCATCGAAGGCGCCGGCTGCGACCTGGTCGAAATGGCGCTCGCGAACGGCGATAGCTGGGACCGCTACTGCGCCGCCCAGTGGCTTGCGGTCGATGACTACCTGCGCGCGAACCCAGCCGACCCCGAAGCCGATGAGTTGCGCGCCTGGAACGCCGCGGCCCGCCGCAGCCATCTTGAGTATGGCCGCCGCTACCTCGGCTGGGGCGTCTTCGTCATGCGGGAAGTCGAGTGACGAGTGAACAGGACTGAGGACTGAGCCGCCGGTTCCATGCCAACGCCAGCCGCAGTACGTCATCCCCCACGCCTACTCAGCACTCAGCACTCAGCACCTAGCACTTAGCACTCGTACCTCAGTCCTCAGTCCTCGCCACTCCCCCTATCCCCAACGCCCGCAAATCCCCAGAATCTCTCCATGCCGACCATTCCCGAGCACCTGCGCGATCTCATGTTCCGATTCGGCCACGGGCCAACCATCCTCCGCGAGGCGATCCAGGGCCTCGATGCCGGCGCCCTCAACCGCCGCCCGCCCGGCTCCGACTGGTCCATCCGCGATATCGTCGTCCACCTCGCGGATGCGGAGATCAACGGTGCCGTCCGCCTCCGCCGCGTGATCGCCGAGGAGAACCCGGAGCTGACCGGCTGGGTCGAGGACAACTGGAAGCGCCGCCTGCACTACCTCTGGCGCGACCCCGAGGCCGCTCTCGCGCTCTTCCAGCTGCTGGTTTACACCAACGGCGAGCTCCTCCAGCAGTGCGACCAGAAGACCTGGCTGCGCACCGCCACCCTCCCCGGGCGCGGCGAAATCACCCTTGAGGACCTCCTCCGCGACCGCGTCACCCACATCGAAGAGCATGTCGAACAGATTAAGCGGTATCGGGCATCGCAATAGTTCGATAGAGCCGAATGCCGGTGAACCTGATTCACTTTCGTGCGTGCAACGCAGCGTGCTGAGACGATTGCAACGTTGACGTGAACGTACGATTTTCCGGGACCACCAGCCTGCTCTGCATCGGGGCCCGGGCGTGAGCGCTACCTCCCGCGCGGCGAAGGTGCCCGCCCGCCCCAGCGATGGTGACCTCGAATTTCCCGGTTGGAAGCGGAACCTCACCTTCGTTTGGATTGGCGTCTTCGTCGGGCTCATGGGCGCCAGCTTCGTCTTCCCCTTCGTGCCTTTCTACATCCAGAGCCTCGGCGTCGAAGACAAGTCGCAGGTCGCCTACTACACGGGCATCACGGCCAGCGCGACCGGCCTCTCGCTCACGCTCACCGCGCCGATCTGGGGCTCGATGGCCGA
>JBBSKE010000237.1:0-6189 GCA_038256595.1 Tepidiformales bacterium
CTCGCCCGGATCCTAGATAATTGTGGCGTTGCGAAGGCCTGCATGCTCACTGGCGGCCGCTTCGGCCCGACCTATGAGCGCGGCATGGAGATTCTCCAGGACTACAAGGAGCTCTTCATCCCGGTCGCCGTCATCGACCCCGAAGAGATTGGCGCGGCCGAGGTTCGCTACCTCCACGCCATGGGCTACCGCGGGCTGAAGCTCATCGGCGTCGCCCGCGAATACGACACGCCGGACTACATGCCGACCTACGGCCAGGCCGAAAAGCTGAACATGCCGATCCTTTTCCATATGGGCGTCATCGGCGGCGGGCTCGACTATTCGCGCACCCACCCCCGCCGCGACCCCGTTGCCGCGGCCGCCTACCACCGGATGATGGCGATGAGCGCTCGCAGCGGCCCGCGCGACGCCTCCGCCCTGCGCATGAGCCCGCTCCACCTCGACACCATTGCCAATCGCCACCCGGACCTCAAGATTATCGGCGCCCACCTCGGCAACGAAGGCAACTACGCCTACTCCGCCTCGGTCGCGCGCTGGCGGCACCACGTCTTCTTCGACATGAGCGGCGGCGAGACTATCGAAGACGACGCGCTCGAACTTGGCCTCATCGGCAAGCGAATCGGCATCGAAAAGCTCGTCTGGGGCAGCGATTGCAATATGGAAGAGATCCAGGCGCACATCGACCGCTTCGACATCATGTACGACAAGCTCGGACTCTCCGACGACGACCGCGACCGCCTCTGGTGGCGAAACGGCGCCGAGATCTACGGCCTCGAAGAGCGAACCTTCGCGGAGGAATAGCGCGCTGATTGCCCCCAGTCTCAGCAAGGAAGCTGGCGGCGGGCCGATCGCCCGGTCGGCCCTGGTCGCGATTGTCGCCGCCGCAGGTCTGGTCGCCTTCGTCACGATCCGCCCCGAGCAGCAGTGGATCCTCTGGCTGACGACTGGCCTCGCCGCCCTCGCCACGGACGGTATCGTTCGGACGCATCCCCGCTGGCAAGGTGACGAGGCAGTCTGGTCGCTCCCGTTCCTGTTTCTCCCGGCTGCCGCGACCCTCGGCGCCGGCCTCTTCATCGACCACGCGATCGACGGCTACGCGCGCCCGGTTGCGGCGCTCGGTGGCGCCGCCATGGTCGGGGTCATCGTTTTCGGCGAGTACCACACCGTCGATGCCGGGTCGCGCGTGTTCGGAGCGATGCGGCTCGTCCTCGCCGTCGCGACCTACCTGACGGCATTTTCGCTCTACGCGGTCATCTTCAGTCGCGAGATGCCAATTGTGGTGTCGGCGCTCTTCATCGGTATCGTCAGCCTTGGGCTGGCGCTCGAACTGCTGCGCGAAACCTACCTGCTCGGCCCGAGTTCGCTGCTCGTCTCCGGGGCAATCGGACTTTCGCTGGCCGAACTGCGGCTCGTGCTCTATTTCTTCCCGATGGATGGCCTGCTCGCGGGCGCGCTGCTGATCATCGCGTTCTACTTCGCCACCGGCATCGTCCACCACCTGCTCGACCAGGACCTGGAGATGGCGACCCTCGCCGAATACGTCGTGGTCGGCGGCGGCGGGGCAGCTGCCGTCGTGCTCACCCGCCTCTTCGTCTAAGCCCCATGTGACACCAGCCGATTCCGCGACGCCGCGCGCGGCGCTACTCTGTGGCGAATCCGAGTTGTGGGGTGGCCGCCGTGCGCATCAGTTCCTGGAACATCAATGGCCTGCGTGCCTCGCTCAAGACTGGCGACTTCATGAAGTGGCTCTCCGAGACCCAGCCGGATGTCGTCGGCCTCCAGGAAGTGAAGGCGACGCCGGACCAGCTCGGTTTCGATATGCCCTGGCGCGAACTCGGCTACAAAGACTGGTGGAAGCCCGCCGAGAAGGCCGGCTACAGTGGCGCTCTCCTGCTTTCGAAGACTGAGCCGCTCGACGTCCGCCTCGGCATCGGCGACCCCGAATTCGACGCCGAAGGCCGCGTCATCGAGGCCGACTTTCCCGGGTTCACGTTCGTCACCGCCTACTTTCCGAACTCCGGCCGAGGCGAACACCGCGTCGACTACAAAGTGCGCTTCAACACCACCTTCCTCAATCGCATCGACGAAATTCGCAAGAGCGGCCGCAACGTCGTCTTCGTGGGTGATATGAACGCGGCCCACACCGAAGACGACCTCGCCCGCCCGGACGAGAACCGGGGCGTGGCCGGCTTCCTCGATGTTGAGCGCGCGTTTATCGACGAGGTTATCTGCCACGGCTACATCGACACGTTCCGCGCCTTCCATCCGGCCGACCGCGAGGTCTACACCTACTGGGACGCCTGGCGGGAGCGGCGCCAGCGAAATGTCGGCTGGCGCATCGACTATGTGTTCACGAACGCCGGGTTCCTCCCCCGGGTGCGCGAATCGTTCGTCCAGGGCGAATATCTCGGTTCGGACCACTGCCCGGTGGGAGTTGACCTCGAATTGCCAGTGGAAGCGCTCGAAAAGGCGCCGTAAGCGACACGAAAACAGGGGCAATTGCGGCTATTGGCAGTGGATCTCAGTGCAACGCCCCGGCCGACGTGCTACTCTGTATGAGGTACCCGCGTTGCATCGGTTCTTCGTTGAGGCTTGGTCAGTTTAGCTTTCATGCGCTCGATGACTCGTAGGGAAAACAAACCAGAAAAATGGAGGTCGTCGGGTGGCTTATTCCGACCAAACGCTCACGTGCGCCGATTGCGGAGCAGAGTTTACGTTCACTGCGGGTGAACAAGAGTTTCATGCATCAAAGGGTTTCACCAGCTCCCCAAGGCGTTGTCCGAGTTGTCGGCGCGCACGCAAGGGTGCAACCGGTGCTGGTGGTGTAGGCGGGGGAACCGATTCTCGCCCTCCGCGCCAGATGTTCACAGTCAACTGTGCTTCCTGTGGCCAGCCGGCCCAGGTTCCATTCGAACCACGCGGTGACCGCCCGGTCTACTGCAGCAACTGCTTCACTCCTCGCCCCCGGACCACGGGTGGCGGCGGCTACGGTGGCGGTGGCAGCAGCTATGGCGGCGGTGGCGGCGGCTACGGCGGCGGTGGCAGCAGCTACGGCGGCGGTGGCGGCGGCTACGGCGGTGGTGGTAGCAGCGGCGGTCGTGGCGGCTTCGGCGGCGGCAGCAGCGGTGGTCGCGGCGGCTTCGGCGGCGGCGGTCGCGGCGGTGGCCGTGGCAGCCGGTCCGATTACGGCGGCGGCTACTAGCCTCAACCCAGCAAACTGAAGGAGGCGTCGTGCAAACGGCGCCTTCTTTTGGATCATGGGGGCCTGTAGCTCAGCGGTAAGAGCGCCCGGCTCATAACCGGTTGGTCGCGGGTTCGAATCCCGCCGGGCCCACCACGTTTCGACCTCGAACCCCGCCAGATCCTGGCGGGGTTTTGCGTACACAGAGTCTGCCGTCGAGCGCGAATTACCCGGCATCGAACGAGCAGGGCGGGCGGCTACTTCAGCCGCATGCCGTCGATTCTTGGTTCGGCCGTTATGCTCGCGAGAGCTACTCGACTACGCTCAGTTCGCCCGGCTCGAAGACCTTCGGCCGCGGCACCGTCACCTCGACGTCCGCAACCGCATCCGCCAGGATCTCGTACGACTTGAGCCGCGCTTCCAGGTTCGGCGTGTTCATCGCCACCATCACCTCGTCGATTTCGGCCCATTCCACGAATTCCGAGACCTGCTCGCGAATCTGCTCGCGATTGCCGACGGCCGCGTAGGTCATCATGTGGCGCGCGTGCTGCCCGGCCGGCGATTCGAGCAGCGCTGCGTCGCTCTCGGCTTCGCCGCTGCCCATTCGCGAGTGCAGACTCTTCGCCACAGCGAGCAGGCTCTTCATGTAGATCGCCTCGGCCGCGTCGGTCGTTTCTGCGGCAAAAACGTTCATGCTGGCGATGGCGTATGGCTCCTGGAGTTGCTCCGAGGGCGTGAATTCGCGCCGGTAGAGCGAGATCGCGTTCGTCAGTTGGGCCGGCGCGAAGTGCGAGGCGAACGCATATGGCAGGCCCAGCAGCGCCGCCAGCCGCGCCCCGAAGAGCGACGACCCGAGAATGTAGAGCGGGATGTTCGTGTTCGAACCCGGGACCGCCTGCACCTTTTGTCCCGGCTCGACCGGGCCGAGCAGCTTCTGCAACTCGACCACATCCTGGGGGAATCGCTCCGAGGCCGCCGGGTCGCGGCGCAGGGCACGCACTGCATCCATGTCCGTCCCGGGCGCGCGGCCCAGCCCGATGTCGATGCGGCCGGGGTAGAGCGTCTCGAGCGTCCCGTACTGCTCGGCAATGGCCAGCGGCGACCAGTTCGGCAGCATGACGCCGCCCGAACCGACCCGGATCCGGTCGGTGTTGGCGGCGATGTACCCGGCGAGAATCCCCGGCGTCGAAGAGACGATACGCGGCATGTTGTGGTGCTCGGAGAACCAGTAGCGCAGGTAGCCGTGCTTCTCGGCGTGTTTCGCCACCACCGCGCTCGCCAGCAGCGCATCCCGCGGCGAGACCCCGTCTCCCGTCGTCGCCAGGTCCAAAACCGATAGTCGAATGCCCACGTGTCGCCTCCAGGATGCGGGCACCGTCGTCCTGGAGACGAGAGGCCCGCACTAATGAGCGTACACGTGAATCGGTCACTTACGAAACGTGCGGGTGGGGATGGCCGACTTGCTAAACCCTTGGACTCGCTTTCGAACGGCCGACCACCAATTCGACCTGTCGCCACGGTGAACGATTATTGTCGGATCCGCCCGTGAGAATTCTTGCTCGCACCACCAGCGACACCGCCAGCCCATTGGCGTGAAGCCGCCTCACGATGTCATCCAACTCTCTCTCAGCACGTCTGACGGCACCGAACCCCGCGAGCTCGACTTCGAACCAGCTCTCGCCGAAGGCTGTCGCCGAATTCATTAGCTCGTCGGCCAGATCCTCCAGATCCGGTTCGTCCTGAATATTCAGGCACAGGAGACCATAGGCGTGAGCACCCTTGATGAGTCCGAAGATGTCCCTTCCGTCGCGAATGGGGTAGTACTGGACTGTTTGAAGTTCCGCGTCATCGACCACACGAAGTGCGCCGGAATCGGGGGCAGTGAAAAACTTGGACTCGCCCCACTTCTCATGCGCGGCCTTCATTTCATGCAGCCGCTCGACGCTGTATTCATCCGGCAGGTCGTCAATGACCTTATGACAGGACGGGCACAGCAGTATACGATTGTCATAAGCGTCTAATTCAGATGACGGCAGACAACCACCTCGGGGACCGTTCCTGGATCGAGCTACGATGTGCGCTTCTTCACCGATTACGGACTGAGAATCCTTTGCAGTGCCATCGACAATGAGCTTGAGCTGGCACTTGCTGCACCTGTTGTGGGCTCGTGCCCACAGAAGCCTTCGATCACGGTCTGAAATCGTCATTTGTTAAGTGCCCGGCAGGAACAGCGAAGCGACGTCGCACGCAAACCCGGGCAACTCCGAACCACCGTCGAGGACGCTTCCATCCGGGAAGACCTTGATTGATTCGCCGGGGCGGTGGACCAAAATGCGGCGAGTAAGCGGGTACACCATCCACACAGCTCTAATCCCGGCATCAAGGTACATGATTTTCTTCCGGTCCAGATACTCTGCGGATTCCGTTGGCGAGATGACCTCGGCCACGACGTCCGGTGGAATCGTGAGGAACGTATCCGTCGGCAATCGTTCGCCGGGGAAGCGCCCTGGCCGCACAAAGGAAATGTCCGGACGGACGAATGTCCGCGCGCTTTCGGGCCAAAGGTTGACTCCCAGTCCCGCTCCGAAGACCCACCCGCCGTGGGTATCGGCGTATCTCGAGAGCCGAGCCAGGATGTGGCCGGCAACCCATACGGACTCGACCCACATCACGCGCCGCTTGAGCTTCCCGTCAAACAGTTCGTAACCCACCGAATCTGGCAGGCAATCGGCCTCCTCTGGAGTCATCTTTCTTCGGGTAGCTGACGCGGTCATAGCTCGCTCCTCATGCCAAATCATACCAAGTTGTCGCTGCCGCTCCCCACCACCCACGCAGGCCCACAAACCGCGCTCCTGTATTCTGGAACAAGTCCCTCCCAGGAGCCGCCCATGTCCGCGCTTGCCGCAGCCGATCCCGATGTCGCCGCAATCATCGCCGATGAAGAAGTCCGCCAGGTCGAGACCCTCGAGATGATCGCCTCCGAGAACTACGCCTCCAGCGCCGTCCTC
>JBBSKE010000238.1:0-6186 GCA_038256595.1 Tepidiformales bacterium
ACTCCAGCGGACGATCGTTATGCTCTAGCGTTATGATCTTCCAGAGCCGGCGCTGCTCGATGCAGCCAGCCGCGGTGAAGTGAAGACGCCGCTGTTCAATCAGCCGTACGTCACCACCGGCCGCTATCTCGCCGGTTAGTTCCTCGAAGGAGAGTCCCATGCCCGCACCCGTCTACATCCTCGGTGGATATCAGACCGACTTCGCTCGTAACTGGTCGAAGGAGAACAAGCACATCTCCGCGATGTTCAACGAAGTGGTGACCGGCGCCCTCGAGGCGACGCAGATTCCCCCGGAAGACGTCGAAACTGGCCACGTCGGCAACTTCGCCGCTGAGCTCTACACCATGCAGGGCCACCTCGGCGCCTTCCTGCTCGAAGCGCACCCGTCGTTCTCGGGCCTGCCGACCGGGCGCCACGAAGCCGCCTGCGCCTCTGGCTCGATCGCCCTCATCGCCGCATCCGCCGAAATCGAAGCCGGTCGCTACGACCTCTCGATGGTCGTCGGCGTCGAGCAGATGAAGACGGTTGACTCCGGCCGCGGTGGCGACTTCCTCGGCACGGCCGCCTGGTACGAGAAGGAAGCGGCTGGTATCAGCTTCCCCTTCCCGAAGCTGTTCGGCCGCCTCGGCGACGAATACGACAAGCGCTATGGCCTGAAGGACGAGCATCTCGCCCGCATCTCCGCGATCAACTATTCGAACGCGAAGAAGAACCCGCTCGCCCAGACGCGCAGCTGGTACATGAGCGAAGAGCACGCCAACAGCCTCGACCGCTTCAACAGCAACATCGGCGGCCGCATCAAGATCTCCGACTGCTCGCAGGTGACTGACGGCGCAATCTGCGTCTTCCTCGCCAGCCAGGCCTACACGGAGAAGTACGCGAAGGCCCACAACCTCGATATCAACCGCATCCCGAAGATCCTCGGCTGGGGCCATCACACCGCCCCGATCGGCTTCGACGACAAGGTTTTCGAGAGCCGCAATAGCGAGTACGTCCTCCCGCACACCCGCAAGGCGATCACCGACGCCTTCGCCCGCGCCGGGATCCAGGATGTCTGGTCGATTGACGCGATCGAGACCCACGACTGCTTCACGACCTCCGAGTACATGGCCATCGACCACTTCGGCCTGACCGCGCCCGGCAAGTCCTGGCAGGCGATCGAAGAGGGCGTCATCGAACTCGACGGCCAGCTTCCGATTAACCCGAGCGGCGGCCTCATCGGCGTCGGCCACCCTGTCGGCGGCACGGGTGTTCGCCAGGTCCTCGATGCCTATCGCCAGGTCACCGAGACTGCCGGCGGCTACCAGGTCGCGGGCGCCAAGAAGGTTGCCACCCTGAACATCGGCGGCAGCGGCACCACCAGCTGCACGTTCATCGTCGGCGTCGACTAAGCCACCCGGCTCGTCGCAACAGCCTCACCGGAAGCGGGAGACAGCACATGCTGTCTCCCGCTTTCTGCGTCTCCCTGGCCTACGTAGGGCGTAATTGCAGAATTACGTAGAAATACCAACTGTACACCGCGTACTGGCATGACTCAGCAGTTCACGAAATGCTGCGACCGCCGTAAATCTCTATGTGGGCGTCCCCCGAGAGGGAGGACCCGAAGCGGGCTTCAAGGAGACAGGCAACGATGCAGAAGCTGACGATTGAGCAGGTTATCGCCTCACCAAGGCTCCCGAGCCTCCCGGCCGTGGCTGTTCGCATCATCGACCTCGTCCAGCAGCCCGACGTAAGCATCGAGCAGCTCGCGGCCGTCATCGCGAACGACGCAGCCCTCGCCAGCAAGATCCTCCGAATGGCGAACTCCAGCTTCTACGCCCGTGCCCGCAGCGTCAGCCGCCTCAGCGATGCGCTCATGGTGCTCGGCCTTCGCCGAGTGAAGACGCTCGCCCTCGGTTTCTCGCTCGTCGATGACCTCCGCAGCCGCAGCCGGGACGGATTCGACCACATGCTCTTCTGGGATCGCAGCGTGTTCGCTGCGGTCGCCGCCCGCAAGCTCGCCATTCTCGCCGGACTCAACGCCCAGGAAGAGGCGTTTCTCGGCGGCCTGACGCACTCTCTCGGCGTGCTCGCCCTCAACCAGGCGATCGGCGATTCCTATTCGGAACTCTATCGCAGCGCCGGCGGCGACCTCCAAAAACTCGCCGTCCTCGAACGCGAATCGCTCGGATTCGACCATGCGGCGCTCGGCGGAGCGCTCGGCGAAAAGTGGAACCTGCCGCCCGTGCTTACGGCCTGCATGCGCTACGCCACCGCCCCAGACATGGCCCCGGCCGAGTTCCGCAAGCTCGTCTTCTGCGTCTCTGCTGGCGCGTTCGCGGCCGAATTTCTCGTCGCCACCGAGCCCTCGCCGGCTCGGCTCTTCGCCCTCCAGGACCGGTGCGCCGCCTGGTTCGGATTGAACAGCGAAGCCACCGAGGAAGTCTTGCGCGATGTTGCGGCCGACGCAGCGCCGATGCGCGAACTGCTCGACCTCCCGGAGGGCCGCTCAATCAGCGTCGGCGAACTGCTCGCGCAGGCGAACGAAGTCCTCCAGCAGCTCTCGTTCGAGGCCGATTACGAAAATGAGAAGCTCGAACTCGAACGCTCGCAGCTCGTCCGGGAGGCATCGACCGACCCGCTGACCGGCCTTGCGAACCGGCGGCGCTTCGATGATTTTCTCGACAACCAGCTCCGCGCAGCAGTCTTCCAGCGCGCATCTGTGGGCCTGCTGCTCATCGACATCGACCACT
Organism: Tepidiformales bacterium; assembly: GCA_038256595.1. Taxonomy (GTDB): domain Bacteria; phylum Chloroflexota; class Dehalococcoidia; order Tepidiformales; family Tepidiformaceae; genus JBBSKE01. Next base: position 2,733 of record JBBSKE010000238.1, read on the forward strand.
TCAAGCGCGTCAACGACACCTACGGCCACCAGGCTGGCGACCGGGTGCTACAGGTGGTAGCGCAGGCAATTTCCCGCGCGTCCCGCGTGGATGACCTCGTCGCGCGGTTCGGCGGCGAGGAGTTCGCGATAGTGCTGCCGAATACACCACTGCGAGGCGCCGGAGTGCTCGGCAAGCGGGTCCGCCAGGCGGTCGAAGCGGCATGTACTGCGCTCGGCGACGGCAGCGAAGTGAAGGTGACGGTTAGTGTCGGGGTGGCCGCGATTGCTCCGCGTGCAGGCTCAGAGGCTGCGACGCTGGTGAGGGCCGCCGACCTCGCGCTCTACGAAGCGAAGTCCGCGGGCCGCAACACGGTGCGCCTGGGCACGACCGAAGCGAAGGCCGCCTGACCTATTCGAGCGCCTGGTAGGCCGACACCCAGAAGTCGCGAAAGGTCTCGGGTTCGACGGGCGAGTCCATCATGACCTGCGTCAGCAGCACGCCGACTAGTCCCTCGCGAGGGTCCGCATAGCCACATGTGCCCGTGCCGCCGTCCCAGCCGAAGCGCCCCGGGTTCGATGCGAAATCCGTCCGTGCTGTGTAGACCGACATCCCCAGGCCCCAGCCTCGGTTGCCGTGGAAGAAGATCTCCGCGTCGCCAGCATTCTGGCCGGGCGCGAGATGGTCCATCGTCATCAGCTCCACGGACGCTCGCGAGAGCACGCGGGAACTCGGACCAGCGCCGAGGTCGAGCATCATCCGGTAGAAGGCATTGATATCGCTCGCCGTCGAAACGAGCCCCGAAGAGCCAGATTCGAAGACTGGCGGGCGGCTGAACGGCCCCGTGGCGCCGTCATCGTGGACCTCAAGCGCGGCGGTTGACTGGTTGCGCACGTACTGCGGCGGCAGGCGATGCAGCTTGCCGGGCGGGACGAAGAAGGCCGTATCCGCCATGCCCAGCGGCTCGAAAATGCGCTCTTTGAGGAATTCCCCCAACGTTTGCCCCGAGACGCGCGAGATGAGCACGCCGAGCACGTTCGTTCCCATGTCGTACATCCACTTTTCGCCCGGCTGCGCGAAGAGTGGCAGTTCGCCCAGTCGCCGCATCCATTCGTCCGGGGCGATTGCTGGCGCGTCCGGCCCGGGTTCGAGACTGGCGTCGGCGAGCGCCTGCTGGATCGGGTAGGTGCCGGGCATCGCCATGATTGCACCGAGGCCGAAGCGGAAGGTCAGCAGGTCGCGCAGAGTAATCGCGCGCGATGCCGGAATTGTGTCGTCGAGCTGCGAACCCGGTTCGCGCAGGACGCGCCGGTTCGCTAGCTCCGGGAGGAATTCGTCGACCGGGTCGTCGAGCCGCAGCCGGCATTCCTCAACGAGGATCATCGTCGCGGCGGCGGTGATCGGCTTGGTCAGCGAGGCGATCCGGAAGATTGTGTCCTCGCGCATCGGCTCGCTGCCGCCCGCCGCCATGGTGCCGATCGCCTCGATGTGCGACTCGCCGTGGCGGCTGACGAGCGCCACCAGCCCCGGCACGCGCCCGGACTCGACATGCCTGGCCATCGCCGGGCGCTGGCGCGCCAGTCCCGCGATCGAAAATGCTGCTGCCATGGTTGCTCCTTTGTGACTCCTCAGGATGGGGCGGGCGAACGCCGCACGTAGCATTCGCGGCCGGAGGTCATCGAATCGTCGGCGGCGCGGTTCTGCCGCTCGCGCATTGTGGCGTGGCTGGCTGCCGCCGCGAGCCAGAAATGCGCAGCGAAGGTTGCACCGGCAGTGCGCAGGTCGCGGCTGCCGGGCTCGCTGCACGGCGGAGATGGTTCGGTCGCCATCGCGTTTCCTCCCGTTTGGACCGCCGGCTGCCGCGTGGCTGGCCGGCGGCCCTGGTGCCTCTCTAAAGGAGGCGTTCGATCTCCTCGGCCATGCGCTCCATCATGATGGAGGCGCCCTCTTCCATGCCCGTGGCCATAACTATGTCGCGAATCTCCTGCGATTCGTAACGGGTGGTTGAGATGATCGTCGTCAGGCCGTCTTGCTCTTCGAACGTGGTCGTGACGACCGACCCGTTGTCCGGGAAGTCCTCGAAGAATTCGGTATTGACGATGAGTACCGGCCGGACGATCTCGGTGAATTCGCCGCTGAACGCGACGGTCGCGCCCTCCGACGACACGATCACGTAGCGCCAGCGGCCGCCGACCCGAAAATCGACCTCGCAGACCGTCATCGGCGTGTCGCGCATGCCCCACCAGTTCTGGACGTGCTCCGGCTTCGAATAGACATCGAAGACGAGGTCGCGCGGCGCCTTGAACGAGCGGGTCATCGAGATCTCCACGTCCGAAGGCATGCTGAAGGTGGTTTCGAGCTTGAGGGTGGTTGCCATGGGTGCGTCCTTTCGGGGTATGCATTGGCCAGGCGGCGCCAAGTTGGCGTTCCTGCCTGGTGTGGTCACTCCGGCGGCCGGCCGGTTATTTCTCCGGGAATGTGGGGCCACAGGGAATGTGCCCGTTCATGGTGGGCGGCTTCGACTTCGTCCGTTCGCGCAGCTTGCGAAGGTAGGCATCGAGGCGGTCGAATCGCTCCTCCCAGGAGCGGCGCAGTTCGTCCAACAGCTACCTCCTGCTACGGACCGGGGCTGTTTCGGCACCAGAGTTTCTTCGCGGTCGCCCCGGTCATGAGGTTTGCTCCTGCTCGGCACTGGCGTTGCTGTCGAGGCGCTCGCGCTCGGCGCGCTGCAACTCTTCGAGATAGTCTTCGAGGCGGTCGAAGCGCTGCTCCCACATCCGGCGGTAGGGCTCGACCCAGTTGGCGACCTCCCGCAGGGGAGCCGCTTCGAGCCGGCACGGCCGCCACTGCGCCTCGCGTCCGCGCTCGATCAGCCCTGCGCGCTCAAGCACTTTGAGGTGCTTGGAGACCGCCGGGAGGCTCATCGTGAAGGGCGCCGCAAGCTCGGTGACCGAACTCTCGCCGACCGCCAGCCGCGCAAGAATCGCGCGCCGTGTGGGGTCGGCGAGTGCGGAGAAGGTTGCGCTGAGCTGGTCGACTGCCATCGCGTGCTAAACCATGTGGTTAATTAACCACTTCGGCAAATATAGCGCTTCAAAGCGGCGTGTCAACGGTTTCCAGGCAAATTCGTCAGTTTTTTATAGTAACCATGCCGCCGGGCGTGGTTCCAGCGCACGCCCGGCCCGAACCCGCTACTCCCGGTATTTCGGCAGGCGGATGGTGAACCGCGCGCCGCCTTCTTCCCGGTTTTCGGCCGAAATCGTGCCGCCATGCGCTTCGACCATCTGGCGGGCGATGGCCAGGCCCAACCCGGACCCGCCCGTGTCCCGCGTGCGCGAACCATCCGCCCGATAGAAGCGCTCGAAGATGTTTGGCAGGTGCCCCGGCTCGATTCCGGGGCCGGTGTCCTCGACGGTCACCAGCAGGCCATCGTTCCGCGTTCCGCTCGCATCCAGCGCGACGGTGACGCTGCCGC
>JBBSKE010000239.1:0-6181 GCA_038256595.1 Tepidiformales bacterium
ATGAGCAATACTAGCTGACTCAGCACTCTCCTGACCGGACGATTACGTTTGGAAGATCCACCGTGCCGCCATTGGCCGTATCATGTAGCATGAAGGCACCAGGAATGCCCGGTGCGTAGCCCGGCCCGGGCGAAGGAAGGCTGTTATGTTCGGATCCCTTGGACCGTTGGAGATTTCGCTCATCGTGGCTGTTGTTGTCCTGCTATTCGGCGTCGGCAAGTTCGCCGGCCTCGGCAAGGACCTCGGCTCGTCTATCAAGGAATTTCGCCGTGCCGTGAAGGATGACGACGAAGAGGAAGCCAAGAAGGCAGCAGCCATCGCTCCTCCGACTGTCTCCACCACCCAGGCGCCGCCTCCGCCCCAGCCCGCCGAAAAGCCGAAGCAGAACCTCTTCTAGGTTCGCGTCGAACACTCGCACACCATGAATCGCCCCCGGTGAAGTTCTCACCGGGGGCGCTCCGCGTCTGCTAGACTTTTCGCATGGCTACGACGACACGGGTACGGCTCGCAGACTTTCTTTTGAACCCCGACATCGATGAGTCACGCCTCGAACTTATCGACGGCGAGGTGACCGAGAAGCCCATGCCAACCTGGGACCATGGAAGTTCAGCGGGAAGAATCTTCGTCATCCTGGAGGAGCTTGGATTCACATCAATCGAGGTGCGAGCCGTCATCGAGGTAGCTGGTGCGGCGCCTCTGCCGGACGTGGCGTTTTATAGAGAGAAGCCGACGATTACGGACGGCTACATGCGCCAGCCTCCGAACGTCGCGGTCGAAATCCTCTCACCGGGGCCGAGCATGCCCTTTATGCGAAGAAAGGCTGCCCTGTACTTCAGCTTCGGAGTCGAGTCCGTTTGGATGATCGATCAGGAGCGGAGTGAAATCCACCTGCTTGAAGACGGTAAAGAACGCCTACTTCGACCAGGTGACAGGGTTACTACGCCTTCGGTCCCCGGCCTCGATGTCGATGTTCTCCAGCTGCTTCCTCGAAAGCTTTAGCTGCTCGGGGCCCGGACTCAGGCAGGAAGAACGGCCAACACGATGATGACCGGGACCGTTTCGCTCGCCGAGTTCATGCAGACGCCCAACCTCGACATTCGCGCCTCGAACTGATCGACGGGATCGTGGCCTACAAACCCGCTCGACCATTCCACGTTGGCCGATGGCTCGTGAGGATCGGTTCGCTCCTCGAACCCTTCGGTGAGGCTGGAGTCGGACCACGAGCCGTCATCGAGGCGCGCAATTCGTCCCCGCTGCTCGATGTCGCCTATTTTCGCTCGGGCCCGCCTGATGAAAACGACTACATTCGTACCCCGCCGCACGTCGTCGTCGAGGTCATGGCCGAAGGCGGCGACATTGGGGTGGCGCGGCGGCGAGTCGAGCTCGTCGCGAGTTTCGGCGTCGAATCTGCCTGGATGGTCGATATCGACCGGAAGGAGCTCCGGATCATCGAGCGCGGCGAGGAGCGGCTGCTCACGCGCGGCCAGCGGGTGACCACGCCCGCGGTCCCCGGTCTCGATATCGACGTCGCAGAGTTGTTCCCGGCGCCTCGGCCAACATCAGGCCAGGAAACGCGCGCCTAGCAGCCGCCGGCGACCGCGGGGACGATGCTGAGCTCGTCGCCGTCCTTGATGGCGGTCTTGAGGCCGTCACTGAAGCGCACATCCTCGCCATTGATGTAAACGTTCACGAAGCGGCGCAGTTCGCCCGCATCGTCGAGCATGCGCTCGCGGATGCCCGGGTAGCTGCTTTCGAGCTGCTCGATGCACGCGTTCAGGTCTGATCCTCCGCCGGCCACGACCGACTGGTTGCCCGTCAGGTGACGGAGCGGCTGCGGAATACGTACGTTGACTGCCATTGCGAAATATCCTCTTGAGAATGTCAGCCGCTCGCGCGCCGACGAATAGTTGGAAAGCAGGCGACCGCCCGGCGCGGGCCTGCGTGATGATTCGGCGAACGGCCGCTCTCCGTTCGAACGATGAGCATCTAGCCTTCGACCAGGTCGCCGCTAACCGGGTCGATGCGCACGCCGCGCTCCTGTGCCCAGGCGAGGCTGCGTTCGATCTCGCCAGGTTCGCCCTCGAGTTCGAGGATGACCCAGCCCGTCTGCTCGTCCACATCCGCCATGCGGACGTTCGTGATGACCTGGAATTCATGGCCGAGCAGGTAGATCACCGGCTCCTGGATCAGGTTTTCCGGGAACGTAAACCGGACGCGTTTCACAGCCATTAGACCAGTACCTCCACCGCGCGCTCGCGGTATGCCTGTTCGAAGCTCTCGACGCTCGGGTCCACCAGCAGGGGCTCGTTGAGCGACCCTTCGAGGGCCTCGATCGTCTTGAACCCGGCCCCGGTGACGAAGGCCACCGTGAGTTCATCAGGATGAATCGTACCGCGTTCGGCAAGCTGTTTGAGGCTGGCGATGGTCACGCCGCCTGCGGTTTCGCCGAAAATGCCCTCGGTCTCGGCCAGCAGCTTCATCCCGGCGACGATCTCCTCGTCGCTGACGTTGCCACAGGCGCCGTTCGTGTCGCGAAGCTGCACGAGCGCATAGTAGCCGTCGGCCGGGTTGCCGATGGCCAGCGACTTCGCGATGGTCTTGGGGCGCTGCGGGCGGAAGTTCAGGGTGCCTTCTTCCCAGGCGACGGCAATCGGCGAGCAACCGGTGGCCTGGGCGCCGCTCATGCGTGTGGGCTTCGCTTCGATAAGACCGGTCTTGGCCAGTTCGTCGAAGCCCTTGCGAATCTTCACATAGAGCGAACCGCTCGCCATCGGGGCGACCACATGGTCCGGCGCGCGCCATCCGAGCTGTTCGGCGACTTCGAAGCCAAGCGTCTTCGATCCCTCCGAATAGTAGGGCCGCACGTTCACGTTCACGAACGCCCAGTCTTCCTGGGTGGACGAAAGTTCGGCGCATAGGCGGTTCACGGCGTCGTAATTGCCGCGCACCTTCACCAGCGTTGGGTTGTAAATGAGCGAGCCGAGCACCTTGCCGACTTCGAGGTCTTCGGGGATGAAGACGACGGCCTCCATACCGGCAGCGGCCGCGTGGGCGCTGACGCTGTTGGCGAGGTTGCCGGTACTGGCGCAGGCAAGCGTCGTGAAGCCGAGTTCGCGCGCCTTCGTGATCGCCACCGCGACGACGCGGTCCTTGAACGACCAGGTCGGGTTCACGGTGTCGTTCTTGATGTAGAGGTTCTTGAGCCCGAGCGCCTTGCCGAGGTTCTTCGCATGGATCAGGGGCGTGAACCCGGCGCCGATGTCGATTGCGCCTTCCGCTTCGCAGGGGAGGAAGTCCTTGTAGCGCCAGAGGCTCGAAGGCCCGCGCTCGATCGCTTCGCGGCTGGTGTTCTTGCGAATCGCCTCGTAGTCATAGACGACTTCGACGGGGCCAAAACAGTATTCGCACACGTGGATCGCGGCGAGGGGATAGTCGCGGCTGCACTCGCGGCAGCGCAACGCAGTTGCATACGTCATGCCTGTGTTCTCCAGGGTCAGGCTGGTGCGGGGCCGGCGGCTGGCTCGAAACGAGCAGCGGCGGTCCTCGCGCGGTTCAAACTGACTGTTGTGAGTGCCCCCTCAGGGTTGGCAGCTCCGCCGACAGCGGAGATTCGTGCCCTCCCGGGAGGCTAACGCATGACCATACGGCCCAGTTGTACCACGTAGTACTCCTTCATCCGCTGGGCCGACTTCGCATGAGCGCGTTTCCGCTCTCATCTTCCTCCAGGTGGAGGCCGGATTTGGCACCTTGCCGAAGCTGGCAGGTTGCCCGGAAGTCACAGGGCCGGATCCCTCGTCCCGATCGTGATAAGCGCGGCGTCGCGGGTATGGACATTATGATAGGGCCTCGCTCGATTTCCGGGCAATCCGGCGGTTGTTAACCCGCAACCGTAAGATTTGCAGGGGGCATCGTGACCTCGGCCGACAGAAGCGCTCCCGCCCAAGGGAGTGCGTGCCCCGTCGACACCCGAGCCACTCCCCGGTGCTGGTGCAATTGCCGGGGCGCCGTCATGTGGGCGCGGAGGTAAGCTGGCAGGTGGTCGAGTTGGGCGCCGTATCAAGCTGGCACGCACGCCCTTGGGCGGGCGCGCTTCTGCTATCACTACTGGACGTTTCCGTCATCTTACGCCCGCTCGAGCAGCTGTCCACGAATCTCTTCGAGCACGGCCGGGTCCAGCCCGTTCGCCAGGAGATACTGTTCCGCGCCGCCGTGGGCTTCGCGCATGTGGGCGAGGAATTCGGACATCGCGTCCGGGTTCGTCATCAGCAGGCGCGCGATTTCGTCGCCAGTCATGCCGAGTTCGACCGAGATGCGGTGGTAGCGGTGCGCATGTGGCTGCAGGTGTGGCCCCGTGGCGTGATAGTCGGTCACGATCGTCGGCTCATCGACCCCGAGAACTTCGAGAAGCAGCGCCGCCGCTATCCCGGTGCGATCCCGGCCGGCCGAGCAGGGGAACACGGCCGCCAGCGACTCCGGCTCCGCGACCGTCTCGAAGAAGCGGACATACGACGGCGCGCAGTTGGTCACGATCGACTTGTACGCCTCTGACCAGGAGCTCGTGCCATCCATGAAGGCGCGCATCCGGGCGGCGCGCACATCCTGAGCGTCTGGAGTCGCAGCAGTCGACGCCAGGACGGGCAGGTGAACGTGGCGAATCCCGGCGGAGTCGAAATCCGAGAGCCCGTCGTGGTCGAGTTCGACCTGGTTGCGAAGGTCGACAATGGTGCGGATGCCGTGGTGCCCGGCGAGCCGCTCGAGGCCTGCCGGCGTAATCGCGTGCATCATCCCGGAGCGGAAGATGCGCCCGCGACGCACCACGTGGTCACCCGCGGACAGGCCACCGAGGTCGCGCAGGTTAACCGCTCCTTCGACCACGGAATCGAGCAGGGTAAGGGGAATCGCGCCGGTCATTCAGCCACCTCCGCCGGGTAAATCCGGCCATTTGACCACGGTATACCGGCCGTATGAACGGCGCAGGCAAACTCGGACGCGGTATGCTGCGTACATGGGTTCGAAGCGCGCCGCCTGGTTCCTCGCTGTAGCGATGCTGCCCATGCTTACCTATATGGGCCACTGGGAGAACCCTGCCGGGCTGCTCCCGGCCGCGATCCTGGGCGAATTCGCTCCGCATTCGCACGAAAGCGCGGCGCATCCGCACTCGCACGGCGAGCAAGAGCACCACACCCAGCACTGCCACGGCGACGTCGCCTCCTGCTCGGACATACCCTACGCCGGCAGCGCGACCGTGGTCTTCCTCGCCTACGCCGTCGATGGCCTGGCGATGCGCGCCCCCCGTTGGCTCCAGGACGCGATTCTGACCATCACGCCGGCCGGGCAGCCCGGGTTGCCCTCCACTCCGCCTCCGAAGCATGGCTGATCTCCCAAACCATCACCGTTCGCCCGTTTCACGCTCATCACAGGAGACTCTTTCCATGCGCAAAAAATCCGTCCTGGCGCTCTTCGCGCTCGCATCCCTGCCGCTTCTGGCACTCGTCGCGTCCGCGTGCGGCGGCGATGACGATGACTCGGCCACGGCGACGTCGTCGGCTTCGGGCGAAATCACCGCGGTCATCTTTCTCGATAACGCCGGACTCCACGACATCGACGAAGCGATCAACGACACGAAGGAAGTGCCGGCGAACGCTCGCACGTCCGTCCTCAAGGCGGCCGCGGTTCTCCGCAACACCGATTGGCCGGCAGACCACGAGGCCGACGCCGAGAGTCTCGCGAAGACCATGGTCGAACTGGCGGAAGCTCTCCAGGCCGAGCCGGTGGACATGGCGAAGGCTGGCGAGCTCGCCGCGAAGGTCCATGACGACGCCCATGATTTCACCAGCGCCATCTGGAACGAACTCTACGAAGCCGCCGACCTCCCGGTCGCAGGCGGCCACGGCTAACCACGAAGGATCGGGCGGGTGTGTCGCGTTCCCGCGATGCACTCGCTCTCAATGCGATTCGCCGCCCGTCAGGCCTCGACCAGGTACTTCTTCGGGTGGCGGCCGTCCACATTGCCGAGCAGGTTGCCGTGGATGTTGTAGCCGAGGAGCTCCTGCAGCCGGGCCGGCACCTCGCGCACAATCGCCTTCGGCACCCCGAGATAGTGATTCTCCTGGGGGCGAACCCAGCTCACGCAGTATTCAAGGATGACCCCCAGGCGCGGCCGCTCCGAGTTGTTCGCCCC